>NZ_JBATIY010000097.1:0-10242 GCF_049668085.1 Sulfurovum sp.
CCACTACAAGCCAGGGAAGTGGTGGCGGAAACCATGCAACCACGATTGATCCTAATACAGGAGAAGCTTGGGATGGTTTGTTTATTACTGAAGGACAAAATAACAATGG
This sequence comes from Sulfurovum sp., assembly GCF_049668085.1. Lineage (GTDB taxonomy): Bacteria > Campylobacterota > Campylobacteria > Campylobacterales > Sulfurovaceae > Sulfurovum. The sequence goes on from NZ_JBATIY010000097.1 coordinate 110, forward strand.
TAATTTGGACTGGGTCAAAGATAATGTTGACCAAAATGGTTCAGAAAGAGCTGCTCTATGGGGGTCTCCTACAAGCGTGTCCAATCTAAATCAAGTCTGTCCTTGTGGCTATATTGTTGCTTCAGACACAGAATTTACTGATTTAAATACAACTGAACTTACTGCATTGAAACTAACTATATCAGGATATAGAAGCACTACTGGTACCCTAGAACCTGGCTCTGGTAATGGACAAGGAAGTTATTGGACAAGAGTTGAAAGGCCAAGTGGAGAAGCATATTCAATCACATTTGAGACCGCACCTATTACAACGTTGTTTATATCCAATAATTCAAGATCAGAGGGACAAGCAATACGCTGTATCAAACCACAATAAATCATTTCATCCCATGAATAACTTTTAAATAGTTACTTTTTGGGATGGATGTACACTTAAGTATTAAGGTTAGTTACTTAATATAATTATTATCTTTCTTTCAAACAAATAATTAACTTCTTTTTCAAAACCTTATAAAATATATAACTTTATAAGGTTTCTTCCTCAATATAAAACACTAAAAATCATCTAAAAGAGATGCCAATTGTCCAAGTGCTATCCCTCCATCATTTGGAGGAATATTATTCGAGATAACAGCATCAGGGAACCTCCGAAGTATCAGAGATAAAAGCACCCTATTTTGAAACACTCCACCACTTAGTATCAAAGGCATGTGATAAGGTGCATACACCACGGCTATCATCTCTACTAAAGTGTGGAAAAACTTTGAGACAGCCACTACTGTATCTTTCTCTTGTATCAGTTCACTGACTATAGGTACAATATCTATCTTCCCATTGTCATACCTAAAACTGTAGTGCCCTACTACATCACTGCTGTAGTATTCTTCAAGTAACATACCACTCTCACCCTCAAAGCTCATTAACTGACAAATGCCTAACAATGAAGCCACTGCATCAAACAACCGACCAACAGAAGAGCTCAGAGGTGTATTAAGCCCTTTTTGCCATGCTAGGAAGTAGATCTTTAACTCAACTTCAGTAAAGGCTTGGATGGTTGGGTTATCTAAAGTTAGTGCATCTTCTTGGTAAAGGTCAAAAAGTAATGAGAGTGCTACACGCTTAGGCTCTTTGATAGCTTTAGCACCACCAAGGAGTTTAAAGTAGTTGATGTGTGCCACACGCTCATATCCCTCATAGTCACACACCATGAACTCTCCACCCCAAAGGTTGCCATCATCCCCATAACCGGTACCATCAAACGCTACACCAAAGACTTTACCTTGAAGTTGTTTTTCTGCCATCACTCCTAGTATGTGTGCATAGTGATGTTGGACTTCTTGAGTAGGTATGCCTTTTTCTTGACTCATCTCTTTGGCTACCTTTGTAGATTCATAGTTTGGGTGTTTGTCGTGGGCTATGAGTGTCGGGCTAAAGCTGTAGATACGCTCAAGAGACTCTATATTCTTTCTGAAGTACTCAACAGAAGCAATGCTATCTAGGTCACATATATGTGGAGAAAGAATTACTTGATTATCAAACCCTATGGCTACCGTGCTTTTTTGGTTTGCGCCTAGGGCTAGTACATTTTCGATAAGTCTCTTAGGTAAAGTGATGCTAGCAGGTGCATAGCCTCTTGATCGACGTAAGATAACCTCTTGGTCATCTACCACCATCACCACTGAGTCATCACACCCGTTGACTATGGAACGGTTGTGTTCTAACACATAGTCATACACCCCTTGTAGTTTTTCTAAAGATTCTAGGTTGGTACAAATGGGTTCATCTGTCACATTGGCAGAAGTGGCAACGAGTGGTCTTTGGAGTTCATCTAAAAGCAGTAGATGTAGTGGAGTGTAAGGGAGGAACAATCCTAACCTAGTAAGCTTAGGCGCCACACCCTCTAGCTCTTTTTTCATGCCCTCAAGTAGGACGATGGGGCGTTGGGCTGAGCTGAGTAGTTCCTCTTCTTTAGCTGAGACTTCTACAAGTTCTCTAGCCATACTAATGTCTTTGACCATGAGTGCAAAAGGTTTGCTTGGGCGGTGTTTACGCGCACGTAACTTACTTACAGCTTCAGCATTGCTCGCATCACACATGAGGTGGTAACCACCCACTCCTTTAACCGCGACAATATTTCCTTCTTTAAGTAGTGCTGCAACCTTCTGTACCTCTTTAGGTTTTTCTAATACTGTGCCTTGATTGTCTCGTAGTTCTAGTGTAGGCCCACACTCATAACAGCCTATAGGTTGTGCATGGTAGCGTCTATCTAGCGGGTTACTATATTCTTCTTCACACGCTTTACACATCTCAAAGAACTTCATAGAGGTATGTACTCTGTCATAAGGAAGGTCGTAGATGATAGAGTAACGCACCCCACACTGCGTACAAGTTATGAATGGATACTTATAACGACGGTTGTGTGGGTCAAAAAGTTCTTGCTTGCACTGCTTACAGATACTTACATCTGCTGGGATGCGAACGGTCACTTCACCTTCATCATCAGTGCTGATTATTTGAAAGTCAGTGAAAGTTGTTTGAGCTATTTGAGTAGTGGTCATCTTATCGATGCTTGCAAGTGGGGGAAGTTCTTCTTTTATGGCAGAGACAAATGTCTCTAACTCTCTTTGCGTAGTGGTGATGACTATCTCTACACCATGGGTACCGTTAAGTACCGTACCTTTGAGTGCATATCTGTCTGCGAGTGTGTAGATGAAAGGGCGAAACCCAACCCCTTGTACGGTACCTTCTATCTGTATCTTATAAGTAGATAGCTCCATGTACTGCATTCTCCTTGCCAAAGGGGAATTTCTAATTCATCAATGGCGTGTATTGTCCTAGTATTCTTTGTATTCTACCATATGCAGACTGATTGGCAATGTTTATGCTTCATTGCCAAGTGTAATGGCTCCCAATGCCACATTGGCACCATCTACACTTAGCCGCTCATTTCTATAGATAGAATAATTGACACTCAATGCATTATAAGTACGCATGAGTAACTGACGGTTTTCAAAGAGACTACCACTTAACGTCACACCGTTGATACCAATATTGGCATCTGAGTTTTCTGCTTGCTGTGCAATAAAGTCTGCCAACGAATCAATAAATCCGAAACTAAGAAGATAATCATCAAGACCGGCTAGTTTAAAACTCATAGCAGAACGAATAGCAAGCCTAAAATCTAGTTGATAGCCCTCATCTGTACTGATGACCTTGTAATCAATACGAGGACCTGATTTTCCACCAAACTCTATAGCCGTTGATTCAAGTACGTCACATGCTTTACCTACATCATCTCCTTCATATAAACCGATGAATACAGCAGCCATAGACCAGAGTTTAGCTATATCAGAGACCTGGTGACCTGTATTAAAACGTGTCTTTTCCACTTTTGCATGGAGTTCTGGAAATGTATTCTTAAAATTATTAACAAGTCGCATTCCACCTTCATCCATTTCAGCTATCGCGTCTAACATCTGCTTAGGTTGGGAGAGATGATCATTACTAAAAAGAACCATAGGTGTATAGCCTATTTTCTTAGAATAACTAAATATATGTGAATGATTCTCTCTACTAAGGTGTATGCCACAAAGAGATTGCTCTTCTAGCGACTTTTCAAGAACAATAGAACGTAACGCAGCGTGCGCTGGCTCAAAACGAATGGCATTCTCAACCTGAGATCTTTTATACTTTGATACATACTGGATTCGTGGTTGATCACCTAAATCAAATTTTAACCCTAGATGTAATCCATTTTTATCATCAAATGCCTCAAATCCGCCGTACTCACAAAATGAAGCATATTTTAAAGCTAAAGGAGTGTTCCATGGTAACATATCACGTCCTGTAGCGATGATCACATGTTCATCCAATGCTGAAGCCGTACGAAGTGTCGGTATATGATCAGAGAACACAGCATCTACCCCTTTGGCTTTTAATGCTGTAGTAAGAGCCAACGTTACTTTATCATCAGCAAAGAAAACAGGATAGAATGGTTCATTTAACTCATATTCTACACGAAGCTTCAATTTTGCTTTTAATCTAACCGTAGGTTTCTCCACCATCATCAGAGAATCCAATTCTCCTTGTGTGATAAGAAACTTATCTGAAATCTCAGTAGGATCACAAAACAATATACCTTCACCATTCTGTGAGGTAGCGTTTAGAAGTGAAAAATGACGTATTCCGTTATAGGTAGGTAAAGTAAGTTCTCCCCTCTCAATTAAAACATTAGCCAATTGTGTAAAGAATACTTCATCAGTAGTAGCTGTAATTCCCGTGAAGGAAGCTAACGTATCCATATTCAGTGATGTTTCAGTGAATCCACAGACCGAACATGGGACAAATGGGTTGAGTGTCTTGACTACATTCTCTTGACATTCAGGACAGTAAGGAACTTTAAATTGTGTTTTCTCTGAAGATAAAGGTGTGATTACATTCTCTCCGTCTTCAGCCTCTTTAAGAATTTCTTCTATCTTATACTCACGTAAGAAAAGGGATTGAGGAACAAGAGTAGATATCTGTTCTGCTAATGCCTCTAAAACCTCTTGAGTACCTAAGGCTTCTATCCGGTAATGTACTCCATCTTTATGGAGGGAAATAGGTGTAGCTGAGAGTTCCTGAATACGACTTAATAGTCGTGAAAATAGTCCATTATCATGAATATACTCAAATTTAAACGCTATATGCATCAAGAGCCCTGAAAGAGTTTGGAAGAATGGCTTGTATGTCTACGTCCTGTTTTTTCACTGCATTAATACCTATTGTTTTTAAATGATTTAGTAAGGTCATCTCCATCACCGGTACAGCATCAGATACACCTTCCGAGAGAGAAAACTCTGTCGCTTCGATGATAGTAGGTACGACACCTATGATCATGGTTGGAGGACGATCACCAGCTAGGTCCATCATATTGAGCGTCTGTAACATCTCAACTTCATGTGCACTCCCCTGCCAGTCCACAGCATCTGGTACAGCATCAAAATCAAAAAAATATACTTCTCCTGCTTGAACGCCAGGAGCATTGATCGTATCGACAATGATCAAACGGTCATACTCCACAATAATAGGAATAAGTCTCTGAGCGAGTGTACCACCATCGACTATATCAAGCTGGTGTTCACCCTCAAAAGTGTACTTCTCTCCCATATATTTTATGAAATGGACACCTATCCCTTCATCACCAAAAAGCAGGTTACCTATACCCAACACTAATATTTTCACGTATTGTCTTCTTTATTTTTTTCTTCTTGTTCTTTTTTTAGATGGTAATCATACCCTGTAAACATAACATCAAGTGCAGCATGTTTAAAGCGAATAGCAGACCAAATTACCAAATAAATATGTATAGGAATAAAGATCAGGAAACCCCATACTGCAATATGATGGACATAACGTACCGTTGCAAGTCCACCCATCCATGCTTCAACAACACGCATCGGTTCATATAGCCAACCACCAAGTCCTTGATGATATACATGTACATAAAGTACCAATCCCGTAATAGATACAATAACTAACAATAACATAATGGCTGTATACGTCAAAAATTGTAACGGTCCATACAAACCTTTTTTACGTAACTCACCTACAAAGAAATAAGACTTTAGTTGGGTGATCCAAGACTTTACACTAAATAGATCTTTGAGTGAACGCAATTCCCCTTCACTGTCTTTCCCAAAAAAGAAAAGATAGATCCGAAGTATCCCGGAAGCTAACAAAACAAATCCCATTATCAAATGCCACTTGGTCCACTCTGCATAAAGAAGTTTATCAGTTGAACCTTCAGACGTAAGGAATGGATCTGCAATATAAAAACCTGTTATGATCAATCCTGTAATGACCAGAGCACGTATCCAGTGTAAAATTCTATTGCCACTGCTGTAGACAAAGTCGGGATGGTCTGAGGTATATTTTTCTTCATGTGCCATGTTTACTCCTTCTCCTTCATTATTATAAAGAATATTCTAATTTTGCTAGCAACTTGCTCCACTGCTCATAGGGTTCACTTTAAATTCACTAAGTTCTACACCCTTCATATCCATGACATGAACAGAACATGACATACATGGGTCAAATGAGTGAATGACCCTAAGTACTTCAAGCGGTTTAGTTGGGTCTTCCAGCTTTAAACCAACCAATGATGCTTCATATGGTCCAATAGTACCGTTTGCATCCATTGGTCCAGCATTCCATGTTGTAGGTACAACTGCTTGATAATTTTCGATCAAACCATTTTTAATACGCACCCAGTGACTCAATGTACCACGTGGCACTTCACCTATGAAACGTCCTGTATACTCTTTTGAAGGATCAATTTCAAACTTAGTATACGTACTGTCATCTGTTTTAATATTCTCAACCAATGAATTGAAAATAGTAATTGCATTATCAGAGATCAATTTAGTTTGTAGCATACGTGCTGCCGTACGACCCAAAGTTGTAAAGAGTGCACCTACTGGCAATCCTGTTCTTTTCAGGAATCCACCCACTTCAGCTTGCACTTTTTCATTGCCTCTTGCATAGTTCACAAGTAAACAAGATAATGGTCCTACTTCCATCGCTTCGCTATCGTAACGTGGCGCTTTCACCCAAGTATATTTTGCATTTTCATCAATGACCTTTGCTTCACCATTGACCGTATCTCCATCCACAAAACCAGTATAGTCAGGGTCAGTTACACCATCATACGGTTGAAGTGGCTTTGTTCCTTTATACCATGCGTGTGTGACATCCTCTTCGATCTTCATATCATCAATGTCAAATACCTGGCTAAGGTCTCCCCCTTTAATGATACCACTTTGGAAAAGATGTTCTGTCCGATTGAGCATAAATCCATCACCAGCCATGAAGTTTTTCACACCTACACCACCAAGAACACTCTCTTCAGTACCATATGCTTCTGCTGCCATGACAATATCTGCATGATAAGCACGATCGATGAAATCTTTCACAATTTTATACTTTTCTCTCCACTGTGATAAACGAGTAGGACTTAAAATATCACGAACACAAGTAACCCCACCGACTACAAGACTTTGTGGGTGTGGCTGTTTTGCACCAAAGATAGCAAACATTTGTGCTGCTATACGTTGCACTTCAAGTGCTTTAAGATAGTGTGAAAGTGCAATCAAGTTTTGCTCTGGAGAGAACTTATAAGTTCCATTTCCCCAATATGCATTGGCAAACGGCCCGAGTTGGCCTTTATCTACAAAACTTTTTACACGTTGCTGAACAGCAGTAAGCTCATCTGTACCAGTAGCAATAGGCAGATCAGAGTATTTGAAAGCCAATTTAGATGCTTTTTCAGGATCTGCACTCAATGCTGATACAATATCAACCCAGTCTAGTCCATGTAAATGATAAAAATGAACGACATGGTCATGCATGTAAAGAGATGCATTTAAGAGAGAACGTACAAGTTTTGCATTATAAGGTGCTTCTACACCTAATGCATTTTCTACAGCTTCCACACCCGCCTTATAGTGTGAATAGGTACAAACACCACAAATACGCTGTGCCATCAGACCTGCATCACGAGGATCACGTCCTTTAAGGATAAGTTCAATACCTCTCCATAAAGTGGATGATGAGTAAGCTTTTTGCACGACATTGTTTTCATCTACCTCTACTTCTATACGCAGATGGCCTTCAATTCTTGTTATTGGATCAATAACTACACGTCTGTTACCCATAATTTATCCTTCCTTCTCATCTTTTTTATTCATAAACATACTTGCAACAGCATGCGCACCGATACCAACAACCGTTGCAGTAAGAAGTACTGTACCAACTTTATCGACTGTTGAGTTAAGTCCCATAACCAAATGTGACTTGATCGGTTTTTCTAGTGGACCCATAGTATCCCAGAAATCCGGTTCTGAACATCCCATACAACCATGTCCTGCTTGAACGGGCCAACTCGTACCTTGATTGAAGCGTTCTGTTGAACAGTTATTAAATGTATAAGGACCTTTACACCCCTGTTTATAGAGACACCATCCATCTTTTGCACCATCATCACCAAAGCTCTCTACAAATTCTCCAGCATCAAAGTGTCCACGTCTCTCACAAAGATCATGAATCCTATGACCATAAGCCCACTTTGGACGAGAGTAACGATCTAGTGCCGGCAATGTACCAAAGAGTAGGAAGTGCATGAGCGTTCCTACAATATTCGTTTCACTAGGAGGACAACCCGGTACGTTGATGACTGGTTGAGAAACAACCTTATCTACACCTTTTGCTCCTGTTGGATTAGGTGCAGCAGCCTGAATACCCCCAAAGCTTGAACAAGTACCAATAGAGAAGATAGCTGCGGCATCTTTTGCCGCTGCAGTTACAATACTAAGACCTGTTTTACCATGAGCACCTAATGTCAAATACTGACCATTATTTGCTGTTGGTACACCACCTTCAACAAGCAAGATATAACGTCCTTTGTATTTTTCTAATGCATTATCAAGATTTTCTTCTGCCTGCCAACCTGCAGCAGCCATAAGTGTTTCATGATACTCAATAGATACATAATCAAATATCAAAGAATCAATAGTAGGTGAATCTGAACGGATAAGTGATTCACTACATCCTGTACATTCTGCCATATGCAGCCAGACCAAGGGTACTCTATCTGCAAGCTTTGCAGCTTCGGCAAATAAAGGTGTGAATTGAGCTGGTAATGCAAGCATTGCTGTAATACCAGCCGCCCACTTCATAAAGTCACGCCGTTCAAATCCCTTATCCTCTAGCATTTCTTCTATCGACTCTTCTTTAGATGAAGGCAACTCAGATAACGCCTGTACACGATCTTTAGCTTTCTCATAAAGTGCATCAAAACCATTCATAATTACTCCTTTATTAGTGTTGTTATGTATAAGTATATCATACTTTTATTATTTATTATAATTATTTATTAAGACTAAAACAGTCCTATTCTATAACTATATTTTCTGTCTAAAACCAACCTCTTAACATTAGATACCAATACATAGGTTTCAACTGGTAAAGGTCAAATGCCCACCAGAAATATCTTGGCTTTGCAGGATTAAGGAAAGGTATAGTCGGAGCTACTCCTTCATAGTTAAATTCTGCCATCATGATCTCTCCATATCCAGTCTTTATAGGACAAACAGTATAGCCATCGAATTTCTCTTTAAGCGGTTTTCCTTCTAGTGCTGCGATCAAATTGTTTACAACAACTGGACCTTGGTGTCTTGCCGAACCACCTGTTCTACATAGCGGTATACCACATACATCACCAATACCAAATACATTATCGTATCTTCTGTGTTGCATTGTATACTGGTCTACTTCGAGCCAACCTTTTGCAGAACCTTTTTGCCACCCCAAAGGAGAATCAATCAAAGCCTGAGATGCACCCATAGGTGGTACTATATGGATGAAGTCATAAGACATATCAACCATTCTTTTTTCCTCAGACATATCATACTCGTCCAGATCCTCATCGTATTCACCTTTGACTTCATAGGTTTCTTCAAAGGTAGCCACCTTTTTATTTACATCAATGGCAACAAGATTATGTCTGAACTTATTAGTGATCGTGTCGTATTGCGTCTGTACTTTCTGTAGTGATGCATCAAACTCTGGATGCTTAAAAAGCTTTGAACTATTGGTTGCAAAAATATAATCAGCCCCCAGATCATCTTTTTTCAAGTGGTCTGCACTTAGATAAAGAATTTTTTGTGGCGCCCCACCACATTTAATAGCTGTGTTTGGACTTGTATAAATAGCTGTTGGCTTTTTACCTGAAGCTGCTGCTTCCTTCAATGCCTCAAACCATTCCCATGTTAAAGAACCACCATCAGCAGTACCTTTTTCAAGATCACTTAAATAGACACTAGAGATACCATTTTTACCTATATCATCTTCGGTTAGACCTTTGATCCAGTCATAATGGTATTCCATTCCTGTAGCAATAACTATGTAATCATAAGGTACTTCTTCCCCGGCACGTGTAGTTACTTTATTATTGTCAGGATCAAACGAAGCTACTTCATCTAGAATCCAGTTAACACCATCAGGAACAAAGTCTTTATTATCTTTCTTAATATCATCTATAGTGTAAAGTCCGGCAGCCATAAATACTTGTCCTGGTTGATAAAGATGCACCTTAT
>NZ_JBATIY010000098.1:0-5407 GCF_049668085.1 Sulfurovum sp.
GCGAGATCACTCGTCTTATGCCGATCTTCTTAGAGCTACGAAGAAAATTTCCAGAGATCCGTCCTCTGCTTGTCATTCCCGCTTCATTTTCAAGAAACAAGATAGCCAAGCTCTATATTGGAAATCGTGAATTTGAAGTAGTACGTGATACACATGAAGCACTTAGACGTGCAGAGTTTGCCTTCATCTGCTCTGGAACAGCAACCCTTGAAGCAGCACTCATAGGTACCCCGTTTACACTGGCTTACATCGCCAAAAAGGTAGACTTTTTCATTGGCACGAAAATGCTTGGTATCAAACAGGTTGGCTTGGCCAATATCATCCTTACCAATTATAATAATACAACACTTCATAATGAGATCCTGCAAGAAGAGGTCACAGTTGACAACTTGCTTAAAGAGTACTACAATACAGACCGTAAGATCTTCGCCCAAAAAGCAGAAGAATTAAAAACATATCTTTCTCATGGAAGTTCTGAGAATGTTGCTAAAATTATCATGGAGAAATGAGGAAAATGAAATATATTTTTTTTATACTAGCTGCCTTACTACTTAGTGGCTGTGGCGCAAAAGTGATCGCTTCAACGCATAAACAGGTTATGATCGGAAATGCCTCACCATATAACATGGATGATGCGTTAGAAGAGGCTGAGGAAGAGTGTCAAAAATATCATAAGCATGCCGTTTATGTCCCTGTTGATCTCGGATACCAGGTAGCTGGTTATAGCTGTGTTGATGAGTAAAATGACGCTTCAGCTCATCAAAAAAATGAGGACATCTCTGTGTTAGTACATATTTGCTGTTCTGTGGACAGTCATTACTTCTTACAAAAACTTCAGGCTGAATACCCTGAGGAAAAACTCACAGGATTTTTCTATGATCCCAATATTCATCCCTACTCTGAATATTATTTACGACTATTGGATGTAAAGCGTAGCTGTAAAATGCTTGGTATTGATCTTATAGAAGGAGAATATGATGTGGAGAACTGGCTTGAGGCCGTACGTGGTTTGGAACATGAACCTGAAAAAGGTACCCGTTGCAGCATTTGCTTTGATCGCCGTTTTGAAGTCTCTGCACAAAAAGCCAGTCAGATGGGAGAAAGCACCTTTACCTCTACCCTGCTCACAAGCCCTAAAAAATCTCTCAAACAACTGCAAGTAGCAGGAGATGCATTGGCAGAGCGCGAAGGTATATCTTTCATTGCTCCTGACTACAGAAAAGCCTCAGGAACACAAGAACAAAATATCTTAGCCAAAGAAGATGCACTCTACCGTCAGGATTATTGCGGGTGTATGTTCGGGCTCAATATACAGCGTGATCAACAAGAGAAACTTGCAGATGAACTTTTTGTACCACTTTCAAAGCAAATACAGCCAGAATCCATAGAAGAACGTATCCAGATGTATGAGAAACGTTGGGAGATGGAAGAAGCGAATATTCCTCATAAGATCATCAAACAACGCTTTTTGAATTGGCGTTTAATGATGGGGCAACTTCGTATACGTAAAGAAGTCGTTCCGGCACACTTTTTACCCTATTCCACACTCAAAAAAGAATACACTAGAGGCAAGATAGAATATCATATTGGTGAAATCCATCACATGAACCGTGATGAAGTTCGTTTTATTACACTCGATCATTACAATGACCTCTCAAACAGTAACTACAAAACAGTTACGGAGCTCATCTTCTCACCTCCTGCATTTAGCAAAGAAGTGGAATTACGTACAAAGCTTGGGGTCACTCCTTATGATCTATCTATTATACTCGTTGTGAAACAGATACCCACAAACAAGATAGAAATCCTTTGTCAAAGTAAAGTCTACAGTGACGTTAAAGAAGTATTGATCACAATATAAACCATTTTTTACCAATATTTGGATAAAATAAGAGAATTTTCAAATAAGGGTTTTTTATGCTTTATGACGTTGTAGATATACAAAATATATTACCACACAGATATCCATTCTTACTAGTAGATAGAATTACAGAACTTACGCCAGGCGAGTATATTGAAGGTCTTAAAAACGTCTCGATCTCTGAGCCGGTCTTTCAGGGACATTTTCCTGGTCATCCGATCTACCCTGGTGTAATGATCATCGAAGGTATGGCCCAGGCTGGTGGTGTATTGGCTTTTAAAAGTATGGATGCAGATAGCCAAGAGGAGATAGAAAACAAAGTGGTTTACTTTATGAGTATCGATAAAGCAAAATTCCGTTCGCCTGTCACACCAGGTGATCAACTAATATACAAAATAGATGTGATCAAACACAAAGGTGCCGTATGGCAGCTTGATGCAAAAGCATATGTAGATGATAAGTTAGTTGCGCAAGCTGAACTTAAAGCCATGATCGTAGACAAATAGGTCTTCTGATGTCTTTAATTCATGCTTCAGCAGTTGTAGAAGATGGTGCTATCCTAGGAGAGAATGTCTCTGTAGGCGCTTTTGCTTATATCGGTCCAAACGTAAAAATAGGTGATAACACTACAGTGGCTCCTCATGCTGTGATCGAAGGCCACACCACCATAGGTGAAAATAACCGTATTTTTCCTCACTCTGCTGTAGGTACCATACCCCAAGATTTGAAATACGCTGGTGAACATGTAGAGCTCATCATTGGTGACAACAATACCATCAGAGAATTTACCCTCCTCAACCCTGGAACCGCAGGTGGAGGTGCTATGACCAAGATCGGTAACGGTAACCTTCTTATGGGTTATGTACATTTGGGACATGATGTGATCATCGGAGATAATTGTATCCTTGCAAATGGAGCAACCCTTGCAGGTCATGTTGAGTTAGGTAACCATGTCGTGATCGGTGGACTTACACCTGTACATCAGTTTGTACATATCGGTGACTTTGCAATGATAGGTGGTGCCAGTGCATTGTCACAAGATGTACCTCCTTTCTGTTTAGCTGAAGGTAACCGTGCAAATTTGAGAGGTCTAAATCTTACAGGCTTACGTAGAGCAATGGAAAGAGATGAGATCAACGCACTCAAAAGTGCCTATAGAGAACTATTTGAAGAAGGTAATCCGCTACAGGACGTAGCAGATAATATTTTAGAAAGTACCACATCAGAAAAGGTAAAACAACTTTGTGAGTTCATTAAGAGCTCTAAAAGAGGGATTCCCTTTACAAGAAAAACAAATGAGGATAACAAATGACAACTAAAGCATGCAGCTTTTGTGAAGCACAAGAGAGTGAAGAAAATCCACTCATTGCTGGTGAAAGTGCCTATATCTGTTCAAACTGTGTAGTTTCTGCTTACAAAATTCTTTTTGGTGAAGAAGAACAAGAAGAATCACTAGCAGACTTGGAGTCAAGAACACTTTATACACCTAAAGAGATCAACGCACTACTTGATGATTATGTAATTGGTCAAGAAAAAGCAAAAAGAACTCTTTCAGTTGCTGTATACAACCACTATAAACGTATATTTAAAGACAACATTGAAGATGATACACAGATCTCAAAATCAAACGTACTTCTCATAGGACCTACTGGTTCTGGAAAAACGCTCTTGGCACAAACCATAGCCAGATTTTTAAATGTACCGATTGCTATAGCAGACGCAACCAATCTTACAGAAGCCGGATATGTAGGTGAAGATGTAGAAAACATTCTTACAAAACTACTCATGGCCGCTGATGGTGATGTCAAACGTGCAGAACAAGGTATTGTATTTATAGATGAGGTAGATAAGATCGCTAGAATGGGGGAAAACCGTTCTATTACACGTGATGTTTCTGGAGAAGGAGTACAACAAGCTCTGCTCAAGCTGATTGAAGGTTCAGTAGTGAATATTCCACCAAAAGGTGGACGTAAACACCCTAACCAAGACTTCATACAGATAGATACGTCTAATGTACTCTTTATCTGTGGTGGTGCCTTTGATGGATTAAATGATATACTAAAAAGAAGACTTGGAGCCAATACACTCGGTTTTGGTCAAGAAAAACGTTCTAAGAAAGATGAGGAGAATCTTCTGCATTTGGTAGAAGCTGACGACCTTGTCTCTTATGGACTTATTCCTGAACTTATCGGTCGTCTTCATGTACTCGCTACACTTGGTGAAATTTCACAAGAAGACATGGTACGTATTTTGGTAGAGCCTAAAAACTCACTTATCAGACAGTATCAAAAACTTTTTGAGATAGATGACGTAAAACTCTCTTTTGAAGATGATGCTCTTGCACTTATAGCAAAAAAAGCCATTGAAAGAAAAACAGGAGCAAGAGGATTACGTTCTATTCTTGAAGAGATCTTGTTGGACATCATGTATGAGTTACCTGAACTTAGTGGATATGAAGTTGTTATCACCAATGATGTTGTTGAATCAGGGGCAAAACCTTTATATATTAAAGACAAAAAAACAGCATAAAACAGTAGTAAAAAAAGGATATATGAATGTTTAAAAGATTATTAGGAATGTTTTCTAACGATTTAGCGATCGACTTGGGAACAGCAAACACACTTGTACTTGTAAAAGGACAAGGTATCAGTATTAACGAACCTTCAGTGGTTGCTATCCAGTATGATAAACATGGTAGAGAGCGTATTCTTGCTGTAGGACAAGAAGCAAAAGACATGGTGGGTAAAACTCCAGGAAATATTAAAGCTATTCGTCCTATGAAAGATGGTGTTATCGCCGATTTTGAAGTCACGGAAATGATGATCCGTTATTTCATTGAAAAAGCGCACAAAAGAAAAGGTTTCTTCTCTCCACGTATCATTATCTGTGTACCTTATGGTCTTACTCAGGTTGAGAGACGTGCAGTAAAGGATTCTGCTGAAAATGCAGGTGCAAGGTATGTATATCTGATAGAAGAACCTATGGCAGCAGCGATCGGTGCAGGTATACCTGTAAAAGACCCTAATGGTAACCTGGTTGTTGATATCGGTGGTGGTACTACTGAGATCGGTGTTACTTCTCTAGGCGGTCTTGTCATTTCCAAATCAATTCGTGTGGCAGGTGACAACCTTGATCAAGCGATCATTGATTACATCAAAAAGAACTTTAACCTGCTTATCGGTGATCGTGTTGCAGAAGAACTTAAAATTAAGATCGGTACTGCGATTCCGATAAAAGAAGAAATGACCACTACCGTTCGCGGTAGAGATCAAGTTGAAGGAAGCCTTGCTTCTATTGAAATCTCATCTGAACATATCAGAGCAGCGATGAAAGATTCATTGGAAGAGATAGCAGAAGCACTCAAAGATGTCCTTGAACAGACACCACCTGAACTTGCAGGGGATATCGTAGAAAATGGTATCGTATTGACTGGTGGCGGTGCACTTATCAGAGGTCTTGATAAATATCTTTCAGATATTGTTAAACTTCCTGTTTATGTTGCTGAAGAGCCTCTTCTTGCTGTTGCAAAAGGTACAGGTATTGCAC
>NZ_JBATIY010000099.1:0-23053 GCF_049668085.1 Sulfurovum sp.
CGTTACTGACGTCGAATAAAGGAGAAATCAATGGATGCAAGTGAAAGACCACAATTAGAAAAAACAAGAGTAGATATTAATTACCTACTAAAAGAAGCTCCAAGAGAGCAACACTTTATTACAGGTGCTCAAGCGATGGCGGAAGCTGTTAAAAGAGCAAACGTAGATATGGCAATTGCTTACCCTATTACACCACAGTCAGAGGTAATGCACCTTGTTGGTGATATTTATGCACAAGGTCACATTAAAGAGTACTATAGAGCTGAAGAAGAGCTTGGTACGATGTCAGCTATTGCTGGTGCAGCAAGAGCAGGTGTACGTCTGTTTACAGCAACATCAGGGCCAGGACTTCTTAGAGGTCTAGAAGCAATCGTATCATGGTCTGGACATAGAGTTCCAGCAGTATTAGGTATTTTAACACGTGTTGTAAATGCACCGTTATCAATTCAGCCAGATAATATCGAAATGGCATATATGATGCACTGTGGTGCTGTAATGCTTCATGCTGAAAATCAGCAAGATACATTTGACTATACATTAGCGGCATTTGCCATTACAGAAAAAGTTGATGTTTATATTCCAGTAGCCGTTGCAACAGAAGGTTTCTTCGTAACACACGCTAAAGGATATGTTGACATGATGGCAGATGATCTATGTCTTCCTGACTTTGATTCAGTTGCTGCTCCAGTTCCAGCTATGGATAATGAAACTCCACCAGCTAGAATCCAAAGAGATGCTCCAGTTCAAAAGTCAAACTTTATGTCTTACTTGATTCACTCGGTATGGCAACAAGAGATCTGGGATTCAAATAGACGTGCTATGAAATATATCTATGAGTACCTTGGTGGACCAATCGAAGTTCATAACCCAGAAGCTGAAGTATTTGTTCTTGGTTCTGGTTGTGCAGCTGCACAATGTAGAGAAGCTCACAGATATGCTCAAGAGGATGGATTAAATGTTGGTTTTGTTAAAGTAAAAGCAATCAGACCATTCCCAATTAACGAGATCAGAGAAGCATTAAAAAATGCTAAATCAGTAATCGTTCCTGAGCACAATATTATTGGTTGGCTATCTAAAGAAGTTAAAGCAGCTATTCCAAATGGTGGAATCGTTGTAGAGGGTCCAAGAGTATACGGTGGTATGACACTTCCAGTGGAATTGATCATGAAAGAAGTTCATACTGCTCTTGGCTTAGAGTATGATCTAAAACTATAAGAAGGGGATAAAATGAGCTTAAAATATATAACTCCGGCAGAGAGATTTAAAAGATATTTACCAAAAGATTATGTAGAGTTAGTTGACTACGGTCCATTTGGAAAAACTCAAGACGAAGCTGGTCCTGGTAATATGGGACAATTCAAAGAGTTAATGGAAGAACACCCAATGTGTTCTGGTTGTTGGATGGCGTATTACATCAGATTGATTTTCGCTTCATTACCACAACCTGAAGAGACTGTAACACTAGGTACAGCTGGATGTGGTCGTTTGGCTATTTCTCAAGCTGCTGTTCCATTTATCTATGGTAACTACGGTGACCAAAATGCAATGGCATCTGGTTTAACACGTGCATTTAGATTACGTTTCCCAGATAAGACAAAAGACGTTATCACTATCGCTGGTGATGGTGGTACTATGGATATCGGTTTCTCAATGACTATGCACTCATGGATCCGTGGTGAAAAATTCACAACTATCATGCTTGATAATGAAGTTTATGGAAATACTGGTGGTCAAGAGTCTGGTATGTCTCCTAAGGGTGCTATCCTTAAGATGGCTCCACTTGGTAAAAAAGGTGAAAAAATGCCTGCAACTGCATTAGCGCAAGCTGCTGGTTGTGTGTATACTGTTAGAATGTCTCCAACGAACATCAAGAAAGCTGCAAAAATCATCAGAAGAGCGATCTTTGTTGCTAGAGAAGTAGGACCAACGTTTATTCACGCATATACTTCATGTAACATTGAGTACTCTATTCCTACTGAAGATGTTTTCGCTGATGCAAAAGAGAAAGAGAAAACAAGATTCCAGTTCGAAGAGTTTATGACTGATGCTGCTAGAGAAGTAATCGAACGTGTAGAAGCTGAAGAAAAAGCAGCGAAAAGAGCTAAGAAAGCGGAGGTGGTTTAATATGGCTGAGCAAAAGAAAAGAGAACGATATAATATTAGAATCTCAGGACTAGGTGGACAGGGTGTTGTAACGACTGCTCACATCCTTGGTTCTACAATGGATAACGCAGGTAAATATGCATCTTTGGTACCATTCTTTGGTTCTGAAAAAAGAATGGCACCTGTTGAAGCTTATGTTAGAGCTTCTAATCAGCCAATTTTTGAAGTGGGTGAAGTTGTTTACCCTGATATCATTATGATCTACCATTCACAAGTTATAACACATGGTAAATCATATACAATGCCTTTCTATACAGGTCTAAAGCCGAACAGTTTGATCATTATCAATACTGACCATGATGTTCTTACTGATGAGGATATTATAGTTCTTGAAGATCTAAATGCAACAGTTGTACAATTTGATGCAACAGCATTGGCACTACAAATTGCTGGTACTGAACTTGCAACAAACATGGCAATGATGGGTATGCTTCTTGGTCTTACAAAACTTGTAACAACTGAAAACATTGAAGCAGCAGTAAGAGAAAGATTCTTAGGAACTTCATTTGTCTCTTCTGGTGGTACAGCAATGCTGGATTCTGCTATTGAGAAAAAGTTTAAGAAAAAAGAACAATTGCTTCAAGCAAATATGAACGTTATCAACAAAACTTTTGAGATGGCAGATTCTGTAGATATCAGTGGTTCTGAGTTAATAGTCAGATTTGACATATAAGGAAGGTAAATAAATGTATTATGTAGCAAAAGTAGATGCAGACAAATGTGCTGAATATAAATGTAACACGTGTACTTTATATTGTCCAGAAGCGAATACGCTTATGTTCGATAAAGAAGGAAACACGTCTTGGGTAGATGAAGATAGATGTAAAGGGTGTGCACTTTGTGTATACGTTTGTACTGACATGCTAGATCGTAATTGTATTACGATGGAAATGGCTGGTCAGGAAGGATAATTTCTTCACGCCTTTAGTCACCCTCTTGGGTGACTAAGTTAAATGATCTCTCTTCTTATCCAGGGGACAATCAATCCAAAACTTTCACAAAACAAATTTTCACTCTGAAATAAAGTTATATCACCCCTAAAATCAAAACAATTGAATTACTTGAAACTATAAATTTAAACAACCTGATACTCTTAACTCTACTATTCTTGACTTAAAGTTAATTATAGACAATAATGCTAAAATTACGCAATTAAAACCAAAAGGATTGTAGTGAAAGTTACAGTAGAAAAAATAGATGATATAAACTTCATTATGAGTGGTACAGTTGACAATAGTGTGATTGAAGACAAGGTTACTAAACTTAAAGAAGAAGCCGAAAAAGAGCCAAAAGACGAAAAGTCTACAGATGAAAACATTGAGCAAGATGCAGCAGGAAAAGTATTTCAAGACTTCATTAATGCTGGGATTAAAGAAGGTAATTTAGATGTTGCAAATATTTTAGGTCAACCTGGACTTAAAAAGTATGAGCAGCAGGATGATTGCATTTACTTTGAAGTAGAAGTAGCTGTTAGTCCTGAGATCAATGTTGATATTGATTACAAGGAAATCGCACCTAGTTACACAAAACCTACTGCCAGTCGTGAAGCTGTAGAAGCTAAACTTGTAGAGTTCGCTCAAAAACAAGCACCATTTACAAAGCTTGAAAAAGCAAAGCCTATTGAAAATGGTGATGTTGCTGGAATCGATTTTACAGGGTATATAGATGATAAACCTTTTGAAGGCGGTAGTGCTGAGAAGTTTAATATTAAAGTCGGTTCTAAGCAATTTATCCCTGGATTTGAAGAACAGCTTGTTGGAATGGAGTATGGTGAAGAAAGAGATGTTATCGTTAGCTTTCCAAAAGACTATTCAGCAGATGATTTAGCTGGAAAAGAAGCTAAGTTTGTTGTAAAGCTTCATGAAATTCAAGAACAAAAAGCGGAGACTATAGATGATGCTTTTGCACAAAAAATACTTCAAAAACCTGATGCAACACTTGATACACTAAAGAAACAATTTGCAGAACAAGTAACTGCAGAAGAACTGTCTCAAATTTATATGAGTGAACTTAAGCCAAAAATTGTTAAAGCTTTACTTGAAAAATTTGACTTCACCTTACCGAACAACATAGTAGAACAAGAAATTGATGCAAAGGTCCGTGAAAAGACAAGAGGGTTCAGTGAAGAACAACATAAATCTTACATGGAAGATAAGGGTAAATTTAAGGAGCTTAGAGAATCTGTACGTGATGATGCAAGAAAAAGTATAAAGATGGCCCTTATTGTTGAAGCCTTAGCTAAAAAAGAGGGTATTGATGTACATGAACAAGAGGTCATTGCTGCATTAGGTTACCAAGCTACAATGACAGGTCAAGATCCTCAGGCATTACTAAAATACTATCAAGATAATAACTTAATGACATCAGCGAAAATGGGACTTACAGAAGATAAACTTTTTGGTCACATACTTGGGTTTCATAAAGCATAAGTAACCCTTGATAACCTGATTGTCCGTCATTATGATGGTAGTATAGTTTAGCTATACTATTATCATTAATATTAGGAGATACGATGCCTTATGATACCGTAGATAGAGGTAAGATAGAAAAGATGGTGCGTGAATTTTATACGATCGTACTTAAGGATGATATACTAAGTCCTATTTTTGTCAAAGCCTTGGGTGATGATTTAAATAATGGCAAATGGTATGAACATCTAAATACATTATATAATTTTTGGATGCAGATGATGACAGGGGAGTCACCTTATCAGGGACACCCTTTCCCTCCGCATGCATTTTTAGGACCGCTTACTGAGGAACATTTTGAGCGTTGGTTAAAACTTTTTCATGAGACGGTCTATCGGCTCTTTGTTCCTGAGATCGCTGAGAAGTTTTATAAAAAAGCAAACATCTTAGCAGAGCAGTTTATGGATAACCTTGGTATTAATGATGAAGATGAAGACGACTAAGGAGATAAAATGAGTGAACAAGCAAAAATATTAGCTGAGATGCAGGAAATTATAATGACCATTCTAAAAAATGGATCTGCCTCAGCAGCAGAAGGTGATAGGATTGACGAGCTTGAAGCCATGCTGCATCAGCAAAAGTGTTACCAAGAGATCGATCACGCAGAGCATGAATATCAAGGAGAAGAGATAGCGAGTCTCTTTTTTAATGATCATACTATGGAAGCAATAGACAAAATGTGTGAGTGTGAAATTACACCGGATGATTTCTTTGGATTTATAGAATATCATGATGAGGATGAAGAGTTCACGGAAATGTTTACAGATGCGTTTATTGCAGATGTAACTAAGGTCTATCATTCAAAGTGTAAATCTTAGTAGCAATAGGATAAAGCCTATTGCCATCTAGGGGTATTCTTAAGTCTTACACTTTATGTCCACAGAAAAAGTTATTATCCTGTTTTAGCTTGTGTACTTAGGATTGTTTTTAACAGCTTCGCGAACACTCTCTACTGGATCTTTACTCAATTTATCTAAAACAGAAACTGGTGTATTTAAATTTTTGGCAACGGCTGCGCGTACATCTTCATTCTCATCACAACATAGTATAGATAATGTTGCTATGGGTATATTTGGGTTTACTGCAACAGATGAACGAACATTTTCATCTTCATCCTTACGGCATTTATCTAATATCTCTACTGGTGTATTTGGGTTTCCAGAAACCCAATATAAAAGATCACTATCTTTACTTAACTCAACTAAAGTATCTACCGGTGTATTTAAATGTTCTGCAACAAACTGCTTCACTAGAGGAGTCTCATCTGTACTTAACTTAACTAATGTTTCTGGTGATGTATTCATATGTGCAGCTACTCGTACGCGAACAAATGGATTGTCATCTGCACTTAATTGATCAAGAGTCTCAGCAGATGTGTTTTCATCTTGTACTAATTCTAATGCACTTGTATTTATCATATTTATCACCTTTATAGTTTTTATCTTTTTATCAATGAATCAATTGATGAATTGTAGCTTTTATATCTTAAATATTAAAGTATAATATATGCAACTAAAGCTTGAAATAGGGTTTTAAGTGAATTTACAATATGATGGCTCACAAAAGTCCTAAAGGGAAAAACAGATTTATGGATACAGCTATTGATATAAACTTTAATGTAACAGCTTCACAAAAAGAGACGATAGGCTTAAGAGCGTCTGAAAATGGATTTGATGATATCTCAGCGTATTTAAAAGTAGTCGCACTTAAAACGCAGGCATTTACGCTTACACCTGCAGGTGCATCAACTGGAGAAGCATCTGTAAAACTTGGATTTAAAGTAACAGAGTCACAAAAAAATCAAATAGAAGAAAAGATGAAAGAGAGCGGTTGCGAAGACCTTACAAGCTATCTACAATATGTTGCATTGCATGCAGTAGTAACAGCAGTAGTAGAAGTACGTTCAACTGGTAGTTTTGATGCAATGTTAGAGCGTATTGCTAAAGCAAAGAGTAACAGCTAGTTTTCACACTAGTGATCTGATGCTCTATAACTAAGATAGAAAAGCTACAATTCACTTTATTGATTATGTAGATAAAATAGATTAAAACTAATAAGAGTAAAAACATGACAGAAACAGAAGCACTGGTTAAAGCAAATATCGAAAAACACAAGAGACTAGATGAAGGTGAGTGGGATGATGAAGCCTTAAACGAGGCAGAAAACAATATACAGTTTGTGAAGCAATTCAAAGAAGAACTCTCTAAAGATCTATTCGGACAAGAACAAGCAATTAATATTGTAACCAACAGTATGAAAACTTCTATCAAAGACGAAAAAGGTCCTAAGGCTACCTATCTTTTTTTAGGCCCTCCTGCTACAGGTAAAACCTTTCTTGCTGAACTAATGGCTGAACATTTACCGAAATATAAGATCATGAAGTTTGACATGACACAGTACCATCAACAAAACGGTGGAGAACTGTATGGCTACCCTGCTGGTTGGAAAGGCTATGGTGTCGGTCAATTAACAGGCTTTGTACATAGAAATCCTAAGGCTGTTATCGTACTTGATTCTTTCGAAAAATGTGATAATGTCATCCAAAACAACCTTTTTTCCATCTTTGAAGGTGGTAAGATGCGTGATGCATGTGGTTGGGATAAGATTACTGATGAGCCGTGTAATGAAGATCAAGACATTATCTACAACGATGAAAATGCAAATTACTTAGTAGATTTTACAGAGGCAATTTTTATTATTACGACGAGTGTAGGTAAAGAGCTCTACCTTGACTACAGATTTAAAGATTTAGTAAAAAAAGACTATATCCAAGCCGAATCGATGATTCTTGAAGCCATTAAAAGAGAAAAGAAAAGAGAGAGTAGAAGTGGTGGTATCCAAGAAGCGATCGTACCAGAGCTCGTTTCTAGATTTTCCAAAGCAAATATTGTCCTGTTTAATAAGCTTGAGTATAGTGCCTTTGAAAAAATATCTAAAAGAGTATTTCTAAGCTTTAAAGATGAGTTTTATAATCAATATAAAATTGAATTTGTAGTCGGCAATAATTTTGACAATTTTTTAAAAATTCAGATGCTTAACTTTGCTCCAGAACTTGATGCAAGACGTCTTAAAGAAAAGGTAAGTACTCTCTTTTTCAATAGAATAACCCAATTCATGCAAGAAACAGATAAGCCGCTTATGAACTTCAAACAGATAAAAGTATCACTATCTAAAGAGTCTGTAGCATTTTTAAAAGAGAGGGTAAGTCCACTTATTGAAAGTGAAACACTCGTAAGAGAGCTATTTAGAAAAAATACTACCCTTGATATTAACGATAGCATCACAGAGAAAAATGGCATTATTACCTATAGAGTAAACTCATGTAAGTTTTCACAAGTAGTGAGGATCAAAGACTTTAGTGAAGATGGTCTGGTCTTTGATATCCCAAATGTCTCTTTTGATGATATTGCAGGCCATCATAAGGCAAAGCAGAGACTAGGAGAGGTCATTAACTTCTTTAAAGATCCCAAACTCTTAGAGAGCTTTAAAATTGAACCACCAAAGGGTATGCTTCTGTATGGACCTCCGGGCACAGGAAAAACGATGCTGGCAAAAGCCTTTGCAAAAGAGGCGGAACTGCCTTTTATCTCAACGACGGGACTTGAACTGCTCAAGCCTGAGAAGACAAAGCTCATTTTTACTAAGGCGAAGGCATATGCACCGGCTATCATCTTTATTGATGAGATCGATACCATTGGAAAACGTGATGGAGAAAATGGGAGAGAAGTGCCCATTAATAAACTCTTATCAGAGATTGATGGCTTTTCAGGTAGAAAAGGTGAAGATATCTTTGTCATTGCTGCGACCAATTATAAAGAAAATATTGATACTGCCATTATCAGACCAGGAAGGGTTGAGATACATATAGAGATCAACAATCTTGATAAAGATGCAAGGCAATACTTCCTAGATAAGGTTATTGAAGAAAAGCCTACAATCGGTAGTTTTGATATGAAGAAATTACTAATGTATACAACAGGATTCACAGGTTCTCAACTTGAAATGCTAGGAAAAGAGGCTTCTTATTACTGTTTACGTCATGGCTTGCCTGCTATCACCCAAGATATTTTAATTGATCAAATCAATACGATTAAATATGGTGAAAGACAGTCTTACTTATCTCTTGAACAGATGTTTGAAGAGACAGCAATCTATGAAGCAGGACGTGCAGTAATCTCTAAGACCTTAATGCCTCATGTGAGCATTGAGCATGTAAGTCTTACGCCAAAAGACAATAATGAACACTTTATTTCACACAACTACAGTGATGTTCAAGAGAACATGACGGTAAAAGATTTTAAAGACAAAATCTGTGTGTCGCTAGCTGGACGAACAGCACAAATGAAACAGTTTGGTGATATTGACGGTATGGATACGGGTGCTTCAAACGACTTACAACAAGCGACACGTGATGCGTATACAGCCATAGCACATTATGGAATGGATAAAGAGGTTGGGTACATAAACATCAATGGTGTTATGGATGCCAGTAAAAGCACTAAGAACACTCAAGATAAGCAACACTATCATGAGAAAATTGATACCGCTTTAGAGCGTTGGATGCTTGAAGGTGAAAAACGTATTACAGATTTAGTGAACGAGAATTGGAAAACTATAGAGCATTTATCTAAATTACTTCTTGAGAAAGAAATTATCTATGAAGATGAATTGGACGAAGTTTTAGCTAGATAAGGCTCTGTTAGAGACTTATAATTCTCAAAGCGTCGAGAATTATAAGTCTTATAGTTGTTATATGCGTGTCAATTAACCAAGGTGTGGAGCAGTTTGTGCATCCCATTTTGAAATATGTTGTGTGTACCATTTTTTAAAGTCTTTTTCTAAAAAGCCTTGTATCTCTTTAGGCCCCTTAAGAACTTCCCAGCGTTTATGAAATTTTTCTAGTTTTTTTCTAATAACATCATGGTCACTCTTGTGCATTTGTGCATCAGCATATCCACTCTTGTCCATCATATCTTCTTCTGTTTTAAAGTGGACCTCTATCTCAGATAAAAATTCTGGGAAAAGTTCATCAACTTTTTCTACGTCTTTGGCTTTAACAGCATCATAAAAGTTGTTGATAACTTCCATCTCATCTTCATGTAGCATATTCATCATAGCATTTGCTACTTGTTGTACATCTTGTTCTTGAATTAGCATTTTATCTCCATAAATAGGGTTTGAAAAAATATTATAGCTATAAAAAATTTATACTTACTGACAGATGTTAAATAATTTCAATATATATAAAGTTTAAAGACCAATGTTAAAGCAAGACAGTGGAAAGGAAGTTTTACGACATCATTTTATAAATAAAAATGAAAGATCTAAAACTAATATCTTTGCAGATAAAGGTATAATGCCTTCTAACATCCATATCTATTTAAATAAAGGATCAAAGATTTTGATTACACAAGAACAACTACCTATGGTAGCAATGCCAAGTATGAACGACACGCATTTAGAAGAGATATTGATCATAAACAGGCTCGAGACTGCTTCTAGGGACAGTGATATAGAGGCAGTTCACGAAATATTAAAAGAGTTATTGGAACATACGGAAATACATTTTTCTGATGAAGAAGATATGATGGAAGAAGCAGTGTTTCCTGCTTTTAAAATGCATAAAAGTGAACATGACAGACACTTACATGAACTCAAATCAGTAATAAAGTATTTTGAAGAGCATAAAGATACAAGAGCAATATCTGCTTATATTGAAGGTAATTTAACACCATGGTTAAAGCACCATATAGAAACGATGGATACTATGACAGCTCTATTTTTACAACAAGAAAATGTTACGGGATGTTCTGCTACTAAGTGATGTACAACAGGAAACTGTTAAAGTAATAATAAAATATTGTATAAAAAAGCAGAACAAATGAAGATAGGTGAAGACTAAATTTCCTCAACCAGACAGATTAAAGTAAAGCCTTCTTTTTTAGCCTGTGCTTCAACGAATTCTGCTTTGGTTTCTGCTATTTCTAACATGTATCCGCCACAAAATCCTTCACCATTTGTCACAATCTCATGAGCAATGGCTTTTGCATCTTCTAGGTTCTTATGAAAGACATCCATAAGGATTCTCATACAAAATTCCCATGAAACGTAGTTCTCATTGAGGATAGAAACGAGGTACATTTTAGGTGTATCTACTTGCATCTTCAAATAAGATTTGAGTGTAATTGGCATTTTAATAGTTATTGGCATATCACACCTGTATACTCTATAAGATAATTAATAGTTTACATTATACCCAAAAATACCTATATACTACTTCATACCACTTCTGTGCTTTATATTTGAATTTTTGAGGGCAGGGGATAAGTATTTTAATATACTATGTATTACTCATATTTTCGATCATCCAAGTTCCACATAAACAAAAAAGATAGTATGAATAAGAGAGTTTTAACTTTTCATAAATCTTGCTATAATTCCATTTCAAAAAAAATCATCATTACCGTAATTACGCTGGTATTTATAGATGGTTTGTATAAAAGGATGAAGGATAGAACTTCAAAATAGTATTACTAGAGAAAACCTTAGACTCTTGATGACTTTATTTTATGAAAAAGCTATAGAGGATGAAGTGCTAGCTCCTTTTTTTATAGATGAGATCAGTGATGATCTTACTGATGAGGATTGGATAGAGCACATAGAGCTTCTAGCTGATTTTTGGCTGGCTAAAATTTTAGGAAAAAATACTTATTATGGAAATTTTGTAGGTGCTCATGTAAAGATGCCTCCTCTAAAAAGAGAAACTTTTACAAGGTGGCTAGAGCTTTTTTCAGAAACGGCAGATCAAGTATATGTCACTGATATTGCTGAAGTGTTTAAGAAAAAAGGTGAGCAGTTTTCTAAGCAGTTTCTCAATACTAATAAAAAAATTTAAATTAGTTTTTTAAAACTATATTTCAAAAGTTTATATGTTTTGCATAAAAGGAAAAAAATGAGTACAGATAAAAAATGGAATGTACTTTTCATCGAAGATGTTAGATCGATGTTTGATTCAGATACGAAAATGTTGAATCAACTGTTTAACAAAGTAGATAAAGTTCAAGAAAAAGAAGAAGCACTAAAGCTTTTTGATACAAATCAATATGATATCATCATTGGTGATATAAGTGTGGAGCCTGAGAGTGTTGGCCTTTTAAAACAGATCAAAGACAAGAAGCCTAAACAAGCCATATTTGCTTTAGTCTCACCCAAAGATACAGATAAACTTTTTGGGATAGCAGACTTAGGGATGAATGCTTTTGAATTAACCCCAGAGCAATTTGATCAAGCTTTGGAGCAAATTTCAATGTTTAATCCTTGCGAATAGGCACAATAAGCATTTACGCTTTTAATACATATACTACTTCATATATGGATGCTAGAGAAGAGCTCTCTAGCTCTTGCTGTTAGCAGCAAGCTTCAAGTACTTGAACTTTATCTTCTTGAAATACTTCACGCCATGCTTGTAATAAGTCTTCGTCTATTTGATTCAAAGACGATTCATCTATATTAGGCAGGTCTTGGTGTATTTGATTTACGTCAATCGATATTGTCTCTTGCTGTGTTATATCTAATTTACTCATCTATTATCCTTTGATGTTAGTCTTATGTATAGCATAGCATATTATACTTTATAGAAAATTATATCACTGGTTAATCTATAGTTAATATCTGTCTATCATTCTGTATGATTAACATACTTTTTATTTATATGATTAATCGTTGAAAGCCCTGAAAAGACTACTGTCTACTAACAAGGGTGTAAGTAAGTCTTCTTTAGCTAATATGTCATATTATTACATAAAGGCAAAAAATGGAACAAATAAATAGCTTATTAGAGAAGTATGACAACTTTAAAGATGCTCAAATTCGCTCAATTCAACCACTTTCGGATACTTCAAAAGTTCTTACAATAGTTGTACAGGATGATGATGGTGAAGATATTAATACAGTCAAGATAGAGTTTAACAATATAACTAATTCACAGATATTAGATAATAGTGTACTGCCTTATATGGATATGGGATTCGGTATTAGTATTATCAAAGAACATGATCTATATGGTTTTGCACTTGGAAAAGGTACTGCTATGTTACATGTTCTTAATGCACCTTTGTATATTGTAGCTTCAGATATTAACATTGACGAAAAATAAAAGAGAGTAGGGGCTTGGCTCATTAGCCTATGAAGATCGGCTAATTCAGAGAGCATTTTAGCTGTCTGAATCTCGATTTTGTCTGAAGTTCGTAGATGTTATTAACAGCCACAACTTCCAGTACTACAACTGCTAGCACTACTAGTACCACAACTACCAGCATTAGGATTATCAGACACCCTGATCAAAAACGCATTACCAGCTGTTTTTTGAGCAACAAATAGGTGTTTTGTACAAAACTCTTCATTCATGAGTTCTGTTAAAATATTTGCATAATTGTATGCATCCTGCTGCTTATCAAATGATTTGTCATTTGTATATTCACTTCTTTTAAAACATCCACATTCGTGTTCCATTTGCACTGTATACATAATTTATTCCTTATTTATTATTAATTTATCGGAGTATAGTTATTAAAACTTTAAATAAGATAAAAATACTCCTAAAAGTGATTATTCATTATCAAAGTTCTTTCTTTTCCAGACTCAAGAAGACTGGTCAAAAAATAAAGATCCAAAAGAAGTACAAAAAGTTTTAAAAGACGAGTTTAAGCATTGGATTATATTACATATTTCAAGATGGGATTCGGGACCTGCTATGCATATTGGTGATTCCAATT
Organism: Sulfurovum sp.; assembly: GCF_049668085.1. GTDB lineage: Bacteria > Campylobacterota > Campylobacteria > Campylobacterales > Sulfurovaceae > Sulfurovum. Next base: position 13,406 of record NZ_JBATIY010000099.1, read on the forward strand.
AGCAATAGAATTATTCTTTAGATTAGTTCAAGGGCAGATTGTTTGATCCGCCTTGATTTAGAACAAAAATATTCGTCATGTAAAATTTATTAGTTTGAACCACTCTCTTTTGGAGGTACCTGGCTAGCATCAAACCCAATTTTTACATTACTTTTTTTTACAAGTGTACATGCATCTTCAATATGTTCATCATCTTCATCATCTTCAGGTCTTTCACTGCTATGTATGATTATCTTATCTCCGTAATCTACAGCTTCAAAAAAGTGTGTCATACAAAACTCTTGATTCATTCGGCACTCTAAAACACGTGCTTTGTTATACATGTCTTCTCTTGTTTCAAACGTCATATTCTTTTCAAGTCCACTTTTTTTAAAACAGCTGCACTCTTTTTCAATTTCAATTGTATACAATGTATTTCCTTTATTATCTTAGTTATAGGGGTTTATATCATTTAAAGCTTTAAGATATAATAAAAGAGCTAAGCAAGCTCTTTTATTACGATAAATTCACCTGACTCATAGGAGTAGACTTTTTTAGCAGCTTTATCTATAATGACCGGTCGAATCCACTCATTTAATATAAATTCTTTCGCGATTGAGTTTTCAACAGCTTTCCCAACTATTTCCAGTGGTGCTTCCATATATGTAAGAAGTCTTACAGGCTCATGATAAGCCTCACCTGCTTCGAAAACACTTTGTGTGGGAAGACCTATTTTTAAATCACTGTAGTTTCCGTTATAAACACCGATTTTAGAGACGACATTATGATAGATTTTTGAACCTGCGCCATAAACTTTGTTGTCTACAGTTGAAAAATAGTATTCAAGGTTAATCCATTGACCTACAATTAACGGCCCATTAAATATACCTGTAAGTATATCTGCATTCTCATTGTCTATAGAGGCGTCATATGAGTGCATGAAGAGCCTATTGTTAAGTTCCATATGCCTAGAAGAGTTTCTAGGACCTGCAAATACACCCATATTACCTGCTAGACCCCACTCGGGTCTAGGTTCTGACCAATCCATAGTTTTAATGAAGAGGTCTTCTTGTGTCTTGGCATTAGGTAAGATCGCAACTCTCTCTTCCCTTGAGGCTAATGATGCATTTTTAAAGTCTTGTTGCATTTTAGAGAAAAGTTCTAGATCTTGGACATTAAGTGTATCTGTATCATAAAATGTTATTTCGTCTGTGGTTGTATTGTGTAAGGCAGGTAAAAACTTGGTTGCAGCAGGGATATCTATCCCTTTTTCTCTGAGTTTTTCACGTATTTCATTTTTGTTACTGATCATACAGAGTGCTCTTGCATTTGGTAAACTAATACTACCTCCACAGGCACCACAATCAAGTGAAGACTCGAATGGATTATTATCAGAGATACTTCCATGTCCAGCGATAGTTACAAATTTAGGGAAATCTTTTACAAGACCTATCATCTTTAGCAAATTTTCTAAATACATTACCTGTTCGTCAATGGTAAATCCAACTTGCGACAGTCTTTCTTTTTGAAGATGATAATCTTCAGCTGTGATATGATAGGCATGCTTTAATTTACTGATGATGTCTGGAGAGATTTTAATGCATAAAGCTTTATCGAAAACAAGATGTTCCCATAAGATGAAGAGCTCATCTTTACTAAGTACTGTATCAGATTGTGTAGTTAACACTTCATTGATAATATTTGTATGGAGTCTTCTAATATATTTTTCAATCTCTTTAATTGTCAGCTTATCAAGTGTAAAAGTGGTTTTTGGTTTTTTAGGTTTCATATTGTTGAAGAGTTTGTTGGTCTTCTCAGGAAAGAATGTTTTTCCAAAGAGTTTAATACCAAACATCCATCCAATTGACTCAACCATGATATAGGGTGTATATGGATTGTTTTTAAGATCACTTAAGACTTTTTTTGTTGTTTTATTCACACCTTTTTTTGTATTATAGTCTTCATGAGATTCAACTGGTATTTCAAAAACAATATTTTGAGGTGTAATGTTCGCAGGAGACATAGGTAATTCATGTGCTTTGTCAAATTCGACAAAGGAGATAGGGATTCCTAAGAAGCCACCTGCGCCATAGGTGTTGTATGGACCAGATTCTTCTACTTTTCTACGTATGACTTCTGATCTTACATCTAAACAGAATATTGTAGATGCAATCGGTTTCTCATCATAAGTGTGTGCCGATGTTAACGCATCTACATGATCAGTGATATAACTGTCTTCTAGAGATTTTAGCCAGATAAATCCTTCTTCTTTTTTAATTAAGTTTGCAAAGTTAGAAAATTGAGTAAGCGTCATATCAAGTGAAGGTAGTCTCTCTTTAGCAAGTTGTACCTGAAGTGAGTTTAGGTTGATCTCATCTTTGACAAAATCATCTAAAATCTTTTGGTAATCTTTACTATCCTCCATCGCATCATTATAGGTACCAGTCAGTTTACCTTTTTCCTGTAAAAGTTTTAATATGGCATAAGGGGCATTTTCTTTCATATAAGCTTTAAGCTTATCAAAGTCATTGATCTTTTCTTTTTGCATATACTTTAACTCAAAATGCAATCTAACAGCCATATAGTCCATCATTGTTGAAGGATGCTGTTGCTGAGGAAAGTAGTCTTTGGCTTCTGAACGGTATTTGATATATCCTGCCCATCCATGCAGTTTTAGTATGTGAGTTAGAAAATATTCTTGAACATTCTTTACTTTTAGTTTGTCAAGAGCCTCCTGTACGAAATCTTCTACATCTATGACATAGTCAATATTTTCATAGAGTTGGAAGGATTTGAACATACCAAGGTCTCTATCACTCATATTCAGTGTGGTTTGCTGTTGATCAAGAAAACGTGCTATGAATTCAATAACATCTTTTTCTATAAGCTCTTTTTCACTTGTTCTAAAGAGTGCATCGTGTATTTCGTAGAGTGTCATATGTTTTGTGAGTGATTCTATCCATTCTCCTGTATGCATGTAGATAGAGTTCTCTTTAAGATGAGCATGTAGTTCTTTATCAATTTCATGTACTTTTAATTCTTCGTAGCTTCTAAGCCCATTCCACAGTGGACTGATCTCTAGCATAAATGTTTTAGCATCCTTTACATGCGTTTCAAGATCTGCTTCCTTCAGAGGTCTTAGTAAGTTTTTTTCTAGTAGTTCAGGTTTTATTTTACCTTCATTATAAAGTCGTAAATAATAGTCAGGATCCATATAGACCTTACCACCAAAGATACTTTGTGCTTTATTAAGTCCATCTTTAAAATTAAGATGCTCAAAACCTTTGAGACGATTCTGGTAGGTAAAAGTACCCATAGGCCAATAGTTTGGTACAGTGTCTTTAACCGCATTTAATTTATCTAATATACTCATACAAGTAACTCCTTAATTCCTACAACACTTAGGACTAATAATATAATAAACATAGCTAGATGTAGCCATCGCTCTTTGGGATTTAGGTCGATGTAGTGTACATTGGTATTTGGTTTTCCAAAAACTGTTTTTGCCATTATTCTCACAGCGATTAAAAAGTTTCCAAAAAATATGATCACTACCGTTATATACCATAAGGTACTAAGCTCAGAGTTAAGTATTCCATTTAGGAACATGAGTGAATTTGGAAAAGGAGGGTAGAGTGCTAAAGCTGTTAAATAAATGGTGAGCATCAGCCCTGCATATGGTGTGACAAGTGTAATACCTGTTATAGAACGATAGTTTGCACTACCATAATTACGCTCATAATATTTCCCCATCATGAAAATACCAAGTAGTGTTATAAGTAATGAAACACCGTATAAGGTACTTTCTCTTGGTTGAAGCATAATAAGCATTGGCGCATTAAAAAAGAGTATATAGTAAGCCAATTTATATAGATTGGTTGTTTTGTTCGCTTTATAAAGAGAAAATAACGAAGCGATCAGTGCAACGACAGCAATTGGTGTTGATGCTGTATGTGGAGATTGATGGGAAAGTATCATTCCACAAATAACCAGTAAAGAAGAAAGATAAAATATTTTTTCTTTAACTAATATATTCGTCTTTTCAAAAAAAAGATAATATGGTATCCCAGCAAATAATAGCAGTAAAATAAGATCTATTAACATGACTCTCTCCCTTTAAAATATCTTGAAGTATTTGATATACATATCAGATATGTAGCCTTCTTTTGCCAACATCTTATATACGCGCCATTTAAATTTATTGGGTTTGTGCTCACCTATAGGTATACCAACAAAGTGTTGCTTATAGGTAAAATACCAGCCAATAATCATAATAGCTATCAGCATAAGTAGTGTTACCGTCCCTGATATGTGAAGTGTAGCAACGGCATAAAAGAGAGATCCATATTCACCATATAGGAAATGCTCAAGTGTAAGCCCTACAAACTCATAGGTGAATAATACGAGGATAAATGAACTAATCAGTGCAAGAATGACTTTTGGCGAGTTTACTTTAGATACTTCAAAAAAGGATAAAAAGAGTTGCGTACCAGTAAGCCAAGCAAATGCAAGTATAAGAGTAGCCACGTTAAAGTCGAAGAAATTTTCTCCAAGTAGTAATTTCACCCCAATGAAAACAATCACTGGCAATACAGTAAAGAAGGCAATCATACGGAACATGTTTATACTATTATATTGAGGTTTCTCTTTCCAGAAAAGTTCATGGGAAAGCCGTCTTGGAATATTTGGGTCTTTTCTCGCCTGATTGATAAGACTTCCTGACTCCAAGAAGAGAGAGGCTTTGAAGATGCCATGTACCATAAGGTGATAGATCGCAAGACTAAATGCACCTAATCCAACCTCCATGATCATATATCCCATCTGACCTACTGTGGAGTAGCCAAGTGAACGTTTGATATCAGATACCGCAAGCATAAGGATAGATGCAAAGACAGCAGTTATGAGACCCATAACAAAAGCAACATTCAGTACAGCAGGTGTCAAGAGTAGTAAGAATGCCATTTTATTGAGCAGGATACCACCAACATTTACGACACCGGCATGCATCAGGGCAGAAACAGGTGTTGGTGCTTCTGATGTATAAGGGAGCCAGTGATGGAAAGGTATGATGGCAGATTTCATCATGGCTGCAAACAGGAATAAGAATCCAATAACATAGATCATTGGATCCTCTGTAGATCCCTCTTGAGACATATGTAGCCACTGCTGACTCAGTTCCGCCAATTCAAAACTGCCAAATACTTTATAGGTGAGAATAACGGCTATGATGAAGAAGAGGTCCGCCAGTTTATGTACTAGCATGGTCCAACCACCATTTTTAATTGCTGACTTAGACTCTATATTGAATGTGATGAGCAGGTAAAGACTGATACTCATAAGTTGCCAAGCAATAGTAAGGATGATCAGATTGTTACTCATCACAAGCAGATAGATGGCAGAGAATATAAAGTTCAAAAGAACAAAGAATCTTTTATATCCAGGCTCATCCCACATATATTTTGTAGAGTACTTACGTATAACAAGACCAAGTATAGCTACATACGGAACTAGTATTGCAGAGAGTTCATTGAATATCAGGTATCCTCCAAAACCATAAATGACTTCATCAGTACTCATCACATAATAGGTACCATAGAGCCCCAAAAGTGCAACCAATGATGAAAAAAAGATAGCTACTTTTGGCATCAGCTCTTTTTTTGTTAAAAAACCTATTAGAATTGCAATACCAATAGGTATAAACGGAATGAATAAAACTAGTTTTTCCATATAAAACTCCTATAATCTACTAAAATATTTAGTGAACTTTTATTTACTTCGTCTGGAACTCACTACTACTTATAGCTTTATGTACTAAAAGCATAATGGATTTGAGCAAAGAAGATTATTAAACTTATCTTCAAAACATTTGATTATAGATTATTTTTTATATATTGTTTATGATTAGTGCAAAAACTTCCATCTAAAAGTTCTTTGTGTTACTGCTTCACAATGTATACAGGTATTATCACCATGTATTATACATTGGTATAAAATGTATAATATATCTACGCATTCATACGAGAGATGGCAATGATAAATTACTTGGATAAAGAAAAGTCAAGACATAAACATGCTAGGTTTTCTCTTAATATATAATGTATAAAAATCAATTTTCTTTTAAAGAGAGATATCGAGAAAAACACTTATCAATTTTTTAGAATCTATAAGTACATATAATAATTATAAAAAACTCCTTTTTATATTATGCATAATTAATGTAAATTATAAGAAAAGTCAAAGGTTTTTTCAGTAAACTCCCATTTGAAAACATATTAATGTGGTTGAAAAACAATTTATCATGAATATTAATAACCGGTGTCTGTTATTAAGGTTTTTTTGTGTAAAGTTAATTTGAGGCTCCATTTCTAATCTATTGGTTATGATGATTGAATATCATTGTCATAATTAATATATATATGTTTTAAATTTTCGTTGGAGTAAAGGAGTAAGAATGTATTATGTAGCAAAAGTCGATGCAGACAAATGTGCTGAATATAAATGTAACACGTGTACTTTATATTGTCCAGAAGCGAATACGCTTATGTTCGATAAAGAAGGGAACACATCTTGGGTAGATGAAGATAGATGTAAAGGGTGTGCACTTTGTGTATATGTTTGTACTGATATGCTTGATCGTAATTGTATTACGATGGAAATGGCTGGACAAGAAGGCTAAATCTAAACTTTAGATTTAATTCAAAAAAATATTATAGGAGAAGTTATGGCAAACCAAGGTCCTGCGTATTATTCACCGTATCCTGCGGCTACGTATGAAGGTGTAATAACACCACCAGAGGGGAAAGCACTTTTGTTGGAAGATGTGGTAGAAGAAGAAGTTGCAATGAGAGAATGTGCAAGAGTGATGTTGACAAGTGAAAATGCAACAATTTTCCCTGGTCCACAAGTATTATATGGTTTCAATGAAGAAGCTAAGAGAAAAGCTACACTTATCAAAGAGATGTCAGAAGTTCTTAATGCTAAAATGATTCCAATGTATGATTATAGACCAAAGTATCCTAAAATTGATGCTGAAGTTGAGATCAATCCAAATCATCCAAACTTAACAATTTGGCATAATGATATTAAAGCAGCGATCTTTATTGGTGTTCACTGTCATTACGCAAACGTTGCGTTAAAGATCGTAAGAGCAGAAACAGACTGTTATACGATCGCAATTTGTGGTTTGTCAGGGCATGAAGATGCAATGGCAACATTAAGAGACCAGCATTCTTCAGAGCTTGAGAAATTTATCAAGATAGCTAAAGAAGTAAAAGCTGAGCTTGGTAAATAGGTAGGAGATAATAATGAGTAAAATAACTGATATGACAGCAACACATAACTGGTCTGGACAGAAATTAGTTTCAACAGACCACATGCTTTTTGAAGCTCCAAGAGAAAAGCACTTCATGACTGGTTCTGAAGTTTTAAAAGAAGCAGTAAAAAGATGTACAGTTGATGCATCTGTATCGTATCCTATTACACCACAATCTGAAGCAGCTCACCTTATCGGTGAACTTTGGGCAGAAGGATATGTAGGTACATACTTTAGAGGTGAAAATGAATTTGGTGTAATGTCTGAAGTTGCAGGTTGTGCAATGGCAGGTGCTAGAACAATTACAACAACTTCAGGACCAGGAACACTAAGAGCAATGGAAAACTTTGCTCAATGGTCTGGTACAAGAATTCCATGTCAACTTATCCTGATGGCACGTGGTATTAACTCACCACTTACTATTCAGCCGGATAACTTGGAAGTATCTTACATGTTAGAAACTGGTTGTATGATCTGGTATGCAGAAAATGTACAAGAACTATTTGATATGTCAATCGCAGCATTTACAGTAGCTGAAAAGCCTGATGTTCATGTTCCAATTGTTACAGTTGTTGATGGTTTCTTTGTATCACACACTAGAGAAGCTGTTATGCTTCCAGCTGATGATATTGCACTTATGCCTTATGAACCTTATAAATCTCCATTACCTCCAATTGATTCTGAGACACCTCCGGGACGTTTCCTAAGAGATCCATTTGTAATGAAGTCTAACTATATCTCTTATGCTACTCACGCTTCTTGGCAATTTGAAGTTAGATCAGCAGTTGAAAGATCTAGACCATATGCTAAACATTTCCTTAATGGTCTTGTACATGTTACAGGTAGTGAAGATGCAGAAATTGCATTTGTTACTTGTGGTACTGCATCTAACCAAGCCAAAGAGGCAGAGAGAGAACTAATGAAATTGGGAATTAAATCGAAAGTTGTTAAATTAAGAACTATTAGACCTTTCCCAACAGAAGAACTTATTGAAGCTTTAGAGGGTGTAAAACATGTTTTTGTACCTGAATTCAATGTTGTTGGTTGGCTAGAAAAAGAAGTTAGAATGGCACTTTATAAAAAGTCTGAAGCTGATGTTATCGGTGGACCAAGAGTTGCTGGTGGTATGAGTATGCCTGCCGAAGCGATCATTCAAGAAGTTATGGAACAAATCAACCCTGGAAAAGGAGCATAACATGGCAATTGATATATATAAAATCAACCCAGAATTTAGAGACATTATGCCTAAAGAGATCATTGATCTTGAAGAGAACGCTACATGGGCTCAAAATCAAGAGAAACCACGTGGTATTAAAGAACTTCCAGATACAAAAGAGTTACTTGAAGAGCACTCTTTATGTGCTGGTTGTCCAGAAGCGGCTGCATTAAGATATGTACTTTCTTCACTACCTAAACCTGAAGAGACTATTATTGTTAACTCAACAGGTTGTACATCTTTAATGTTCCCACACATTGCACTACATACTGTGCACTCACTTTTTGGTAACCAAAATGCTGTTGCATCTGGTATCAAAAGAGTTTTAGACTGGAGATTTCCAGACACAGAAAAAGATGTTGTTGTTCTAGCAGGTGACGGTGCTACCGTTGATATCGGTCTAGACTATACACTTCAGTCATTCTTTAGACAAGAAAACATCACGACTATTTGTTTTGATAACGAAGTATATGCAAATACAGGTGGACAAGAGTCTGGTGCTACTGCTAAAGGTCAAGTGTTTAAAATGGCTCCTACTGGTAAAAAGTTTGATAAAGTACCTATGTGGGAACTTGCTACAACTTCTGGTTGTCACTATGTTAGAAACATGACAGCTTCTGCACCAAAAGCTGTTGCTAAGGCTGTTAGAGAAGCAATTCTAGTAGCTAGAGAAATCGGACCGACATTTCTTAACATTTATACACCTTGTATCCTTGAGATTGGACTAAGTGCCAATGAAGGACTTGGAGAAATGAAAGATCAAGATAAAGATAGATTTGCAACTTATACACATGTTTCACCAGAAGCAGAAGAACTCTTGAAAAAAGCTAAAGCAGAAGGACGTTTATAATGGCAAAAGATTCAATTAAAGTAAGACTTCCTGGTCTAGGTGGTCAGGGAGCAGTAACTGCTGCACATATTGCGGCAACTGCGGCGGATACAGAAGGTTACTACGCGGTTTCTAATCCATTCTTTGGTGCTGAGAAACGTATGGCTCCATCTGAGAGTTATGTAAGACTCGGAACGGTACCTATTTATGATAGAGGTGAAGTAATTTATCCAGATATCGTTATGATTTTTCACCCACAAGTTATTACTATGGGTAAATCATACACAATGCCTTTTTATGCTGGTATTAAAG
>NZ_JBATIY010000100.1:0-19973 GCF_049668085.1 Sulfurovum sp.
ATCTTGTCCAAACTTTAAAAGTTGCCTTTTTAAAATCACTATATAAGTATTAAACAATTATCTAAACATAACCTCATAAAGTTATATATTTTATAACGTTTTGTGAAGAAGATACTCTTAATAAGAAAATATAGTTCAAAATCTTTTATATCGTCATATTTTAAGAAATAGACACACATTTTTGATATACTACTAATATGAAAAATACTGATGCTCAGCCACCATATGAAACATTAGAGATAGGTACACCATTAGATTACACATCTGATATATATCGTGTGTATCTTGAGGTAGGCGAAAATAATGATACTGTGAAAGATATCCTAATTGACTTTATGGGCATAGAAAAAAAGCATCAAATAGTTTCTTTAGCCTATGGATACGAGATAGAGATTCCTATGCAATGCATACCTGAGATAGTGCGATTAATTGTTAATAAGAATATCGCCGTATATCAAGTTAATCGTATTTCTAAAACAAAGAATACTTGGGGTTAGTTTTCAGCATAACAAAGATAATACAGAATTCCAAAAACGAATGTACCAACTTTTCGAACGGAACATTTGATATGACATCTACTTACTATTTTTCTCAGATATAGGTAGTTTACTGGTCATATCGGCAGATATAGAATTAATTTAATAGCATTAGCTAGTTTAATGTATACTATGAATAGAAGATATATACCTACTGAGGATTAAAATGTCTTATTATATAAGCAAAAAACAAAGGAGAATATATGGAAAAATTTAATAACTATTTTCTTGATACTATAAAGAATAGGTATGTAGATTTTAAAGGTCGATCGACACGGAGTGAGTATTGGTATTTCATACTTTTCGTCTTCATCATAAGTATTATCCTGTCACTTGTAGACACTTTACTGATCAATCCTGCATTGGGTATGACACCTGCTGAGGCTACAAAAAGTGGTTTACTTGCCCCTATCTTTGCTTTGGCAGTACTGTTGCCTAAAATAGCAGTTGCTGTTCGAAGGCTTCACGACATAGGAAAAAGTGGGTGGTGGTATTTAATTATTTTGATACCTATAATAGGTGTACTGGTACTCATTTATTTTTGGGTGCAAGACAGCCAGGTAGGAGAGAATATGTATGGACCTAATCCTAAATAACTCTAATTGGTGATCAGCGAAATACCCGAACGAGTTTCCATATAGAGAGAATTGCCAAAAGAGGCCATATGATAAGAAGGTCTATCCTGATATTTGCTTCTGGTGTCTCTACTTGTACGAGCAATTCCCATATGGCATACATCCCCCACACAATAGACAATATCAGTAGTGGCCGGGGATGGAGTCGATTTGCTTTGATAATAAATTGTAATATAAAGTATATGATGAAAAAGATAGTGGCCACCATCAATATATTTTGAGGTTTTGCTACAAAAAACAAAGCAATAAATTCCATAATGTATCCTTTTGAAATTTGATGTCAGTAACCTAGAATTACTACATTAGGAATCTTATAGTGTTCTTTACCTACATAGATTAAGTGTAAATCATTTATCTTGGTAGAACGAAATACTATATTGTCTTCTACTTAACTTCAGAACTCTTTTTACAGTTCCTATACGTGATTTTCCACTCACCGTTTTGATCTAGTACTTCTGTAAAACCATCTTCAATGTAAAGGATTTGCCATAGGTGCTTTTATTATGCTGGCAATGGCTGCACTCATCAGAAAAGTTTTGATCTATTCAAGATCCAAGGTCATTTAAGATACCAATAACATATTCCTTGTTATTTTAGTTGGGTATTCATATTTATAATAGAATTTAGATCAATAACGATTCATCAACTGCGCATTCAATAGTTCAAGTCTCTCTGGTGTTCCTATATCGAGCCATTCCCCCTCATAGAGTTCCCCTGTCACCTTTCCTTCTTTCATAGCAGCTCTAAGTAAAGGTGCCAATGCACTTTTACCATAAGGGACACCTTCAAAGAGTTTTGGAGAGTAGTAGCCTATGCCTGAGAATGTGTATTGCTTTGCATCGACCATCTTATTATCCTCTAAGGCAAAATCACCTTCTGGGTTATGCTCTGGGTTAGGAACAAGGACTAGATGCGCTAGAATACCATCTGCGAGCTTTCTTTGGTCTTGAAAATCATAGTCTGTCCAAACATCACCATTGACAACTGCAAACGGATCATCACCAAGCAATGGCAATGCTTTGACTATGCCTCCTGCACTCTCAAGTGCACCCTCTTCCTGTTCGTCTGAATAAGTAATGTTCACACCCCATTGAGAACCATCACCAAGAGCTTCAGGTATCTGATATCCTAAATGTGCAATGTTTATAATGATATTAGTGAAACCATCATGTGCAAGACGTTCTATATGCCAAACTATAAGAGGTATACCGCCTACTTTGAGTAAGGGTTTTGGTGTTTTGTCGGTAAGTGGACGCATGCGGGTACCTAGACCAGCAGCGAGTATCATCGCCTTCATTAAAATACCCTCATGGTAACAGGAGCATCTTTAAACTCACCATACTGAGATTTTAATAGATTGATCAACCCATCCAATTCCGGATATTTTTGACCCACTTCCAAGACATACTTTAATGTCATTGGAATATCATTCAAGTACTGCTTTTTTCCATCTCTTATGGCAAGTCTAGCAAAGATACCAAGTATTTTGATGTGACGCTGCAGGCCAGTGAAGTCAAACCAACGCATGAATGTCTCATCATCTACATCAAGCCTCTTCAGATCTTTAAACAATAAGATCAGCCTTTGTAACTCTCTTCTATCTAGTTTTACATAGGCATCACGAAGTAATGAGACCAAGTCATAGGTTAAAGCGCCTTCTCTTGCATCTTGAAAGTCTATGACCACTATCTCTTCATTGATGTCAAGCATCAAGTTACGTGCATGGTAGTCACGATGCACAAAGATCTCTTGTGGCTGACTTAATACCTGGTCGGCAATAAATGAAAAACTCTCTAAGAGCATACGTCCATCTAGACATTCAAATGATGTCTCCAAATACTCTTTCAGATACCACTCTGTCATGAGATTCATCTCTTCAAGTAAAAAGTTTCTGTCATAGGGTTCTAGACCCTTTGAAGGTGTCTCCTGTAGTTTGACTAAGGTCTCTATGGCTTTATCATAATAAGGTCTTGCATCAACACCTTCCACACATTTATCAAGTAAATGTGTTGAGCCTATGTCCTCTAAGAAGATGAAACCCTTATGCAGTTCAAAAGACTTAATTCTAGGTATACGAACCTTTGCATCCATAAGCCTCATGCCCACACCGATGAAGATGGGGACACTCTCTTTGGCCTCTGAAGCATCCATCACGATACCTCCCTCATGGTTTTCAAGACGATAATAGCTTCTAGAGCTTGCATCTCCATGCAGTGCTTGAAGCTCTGGCTCTTCCATACCAAGCCATTCTATCCATCCTTTTAACTCTTTATGCATATATGCCTCCTAAAACTGCATTTTCGCTTGCGCCTGTGACGTCTTTTAAATTGACTTTTTCATTATGCACACGTTTGTACGCAAGCCATGCAAAGGTCATAGCCTCTATCTGGTCTGAATTATTGGCAATAGCTATTTCAATATTTGGCATCAATGCTTTAATGCGTTCAACAAGAAATGTATTCTTAGCTCCTCCGCCACAAAGCAGTGTCACATCTGGATTGAATTTTAAAACCTCATTACTTATACTCAATGCTGTAAGTTCAAGAAGCGTTCTTTGTACATCTTCCGGGTTATGTGTATGTCCTGAAAGATATCCTTGCAGCCAAGCTTTATTGAATTTTTCTCTGCCTGTACTTTTAGGATATGGCTCCTCAAAATAATCATCTGACATCATACGATCCAAAAGTCCATAATCCACTGCCCCTGTCCTTGCCCACTCTCCATCTTCATCATAGCTGACTCCCTGATGTTCTGCTATCCACATATCAAGGAGGACATTTCCACAGCCTGTATCATACCCTATAAGTTTTTCACCCAATACTGTGATATTTGCCATACCCCCGATATTCAAGACTGAAACAGCATTATTAATATTACTAAATATAAACTCATGGAATGCTGGTGCGAAAGGAGCACCCTGCCCGCCAAAGGCTATATCTTTACGTCTAAAGTCAGCTACCACCGGTATTCCAGTCTTGGCAGTCACTATATTAGGGTCACCAAGCTGCATGGTAAAAGGAAGTTCTCCAGTGGGTGAATGCCACAGTGTCTGTCCATGTAAACCTATGGCTTTGATACTATTTGCATCTATGTTCTCACGAATGAGCAAAGCACCAACGGCCTGAGTAAACAGTAAACCCAAACGATTGTCTATCAATCCCAAAGCTTCTAATGTACTTCTACTCTCGATCATCGTTAATATATCTGATTTGAGTTCCAAAGGAATAGGAAATTCCAAAGAGCTCACAAGTATACATTCTGAATTATCTATTTCACACAGTACGACATCTACTCCATCAAGTGATGTCCCGGACATGATGCCTATATAACGTTCTTTATTCATTATTTTATTTTCTACTTCCATTGATTAGTCTATATATTATATCAGATAAAAATTTGAACTATGAAAGAGATAGCAGAGATTTATACTGCATAGTAAAACGTTAGATCATCTACATATAATTAGACCGTTATTATTTGTATACTATAATAGATCGATATCTGAATATTGTAATATACAGGAGTACCTATGTTTAAATTAAATTTGGTCAGTCTCGTTCTTGTCTTTGTATTGTCATCATCTCTTTTTGCACAAAAGCATGAAAATACTTCTACCCTATTATACGATGCACAACTAAGTAATTATAAATATGATTTTGAAGTGAATTATTTTCACATTGATTCTCAGGCTCAAGCATTAAAAATGGCCTATATGTATCTTAAAGGTGAGAAAAACAAACCAACTATCACCTTAATGCATGGTAAAAACTTTAATGCAGATTATTGGACATCCACAGCACTTTATTTGCATGAACAAGGCTATAACGTATTGATTCCTGATCAAATTGGTTTTGGTAAATCATCCAAACCTACCCATTATCAATATTCTTTTGCTTCCTTAGCACATCATACCCATGCCTTAATGACTTCTCTAAACATAGAGAAAAGTATTGTGATGGGTCATTCAATGGGAGGAATGCTTGCAAGTCGTTTTGCGCTTATGTATCCACAAATGGTAGAAAAGCTTATTTTAGTTAATCCTATAGGATTAGAGAACTACCTAAAGTATGTAGAGTATAAAGATACTGACTTTTTTTATAAGTTTGAACTGGGCAAGACAGCAGAAAAAATTAAAAACTATCAACAAAAAAATTACTATGATGGACAATGGAATGAGAAGTATGAAGCACTGACATACTTTATGATAGGACAGATACAAGGTCCAGACAAAAAGCAGATAGCCTGGGTCAATGCACAGACATATGATATGATCTTTACACAACCTGTTATTACAGAGTTTAAAGATCTCTCTGTTCCTGTTAAACTCATTATAGGGACTCGTGACCGTACAGGTCCTGGTCGAAACTGGAAAAGGTCTGGTGTGACGTATGAACTCGGACGTTATGACAAATTAGGGAGATCAGCTGCTACGCTTATCCCTGATGCAAAACTCTATGAATTAAAAGACTTGGGACATCTGCCTCAAATTGAAAATTTTGAGCGTTTTAAAGACGTACTGAACAATGCACTGGATATTTCAACTGAACAATGACAAATCAATATCCTTCTGTGTTTGTATAAGTGAATTTCAACTATACTTCTAAAAATACATCAAGGGCACGTCTAATATGAAACTAAGTAATCGAGCAAAAAATATCGCACAATCTGAGATCAGAGCAATGTCAATCCTCTGTAATGAGAAAAATGGACTCAATATGGCACAAGGGCTTTGTGACCTTGAAGTACCATTACCGGTCGTACAGGGAGCAAAAGAAGGGATAGACAGTGGTAAGAATACCTATACCTCTGCATACGGTAACTACAAGTTAAGAGCAGCCATCGCTAAAAAACAGAATGATTTTTATGACCAGGGTATCGAAGTGGACAACGTACTTGTGAGTCTCGGAGCTACAGGAGCCTTTTATGCAACTGCTATGTCCCTTCTCAATGAGGGAGATGAAGTCATACTTTTTGAGCCTTACTATGGTTACCACGTAGCGACACTCAAATCCATAGGCTGCAAGATAAAGTACATTAGAACTACCCCACCAGCTTATGAAATAGACTTTCAAAACTTAAAAGATCAGATATCTAAAGACACCAAAGCCATACTCATCTGTAACCCTTCAAATCCTAGTGGAAAAGTCTATACAAGAGATGAACTGGAAAACCTTTCAGAGATCATTAACCAAAATGACCTGTTCCTTTTTAGTGATGAAATGTATGAACACTTCATCTATGATGGCCTTGAATTCGTATCTGCACTTAGTATTGAGAGTTTAAAAAGCAGAACGGTCGTTATATCCGGTTTTTCAAAGATCTACTCTATCACAGGATGGAGACTGGGATATGCGATCACTCAAAAAGAGATCATTGATGCGGCGTCTGCCTTTAATGATTTAATATACGTCTGTCCTCCTGCACCGCTCCAAAACGGTATACTGAAGGGACTGAACGAACTGCCAAAGTCATACTATGAGAATGTAGCCATTGAGCATCAGAAAAAAAGAGATAAATTCATCAAAGCACTTAATGATGCAGGACTAACTGCCGAATATGTCAAAGGTGCCTACTATGTACTGGCCGATATCTCTAAACTGGAGGGTGAAGATGACAAAGAAAAAGTCGTAAACCTTTTGGAAAGAACAGGTATCGCTGCTGTGCCTGCAAGGGCATTCTATCAAAACAGCGAGGGGATCAATCTGGCAAGATTCTGTTTCTCTAAAAAAGAAGAAGAGATTGATGAAGCTATTGTGAGATTGAAAAATTTGTAATAAACATTGTTACTAATCTAAATAATCATGATCTTTTAATTTCTTCTCACTGCCATACTCTTTAAATGCTAAGGCAATGAGTATAATAGAGACCACGACTATACCCATTGTTGCAGAAAGTTTTACATACAATGTAGTATCTAGTTCATCTGTCCACATTACTATCATTGTTAAAATCACCCATACAATCAAGAGTATCGCAGATATTATTGTTGCTATTTTCATTATTTTTCCCTTTCCATTAACACTACATATGCTTCACGCTTGAAAAACAGAAGCATTCTTCGTATATCTTTTTCCATTGTCACGACACGCCACCCGTTTTGAGCATTTTTATTTAAAAATGCACTAAACTTTACAGGATCTACCTTAGCTCCTGCTAAGAATAGTGAGCCTAACATACTCTCCTGATAAACGATCGCTTTATATTCGACATTAGCTCTTTCCTGCACGCTTCTTCCTTCATCTTTTATTCATTTATTATATCACAATGGATACGATTTGCTTTTCCCCATCATCATTGCGCCAAATGCCATTACAGTTCCAGCAAGTATTTGCCAGGCAAATCCTACTTTAAAACCTAATAATGCCCCCAAGTTATCGCCAAGAACATACGGCTGAAGTAATAACACTGTCATAAACCCACCCAATAATGCAAGAGGTACAGTCATAGCATTTCCTCGATTAGTGAATATAGCTGCACCAAACACACCAAGTAAGCCTGTGTAAGCAAAAGCCATGACACCAAGGGCAAAGCTTAACAATGGCAATTCAGTATAACGTTGCCAGTAAAATGAGAGCATAGCCATAAGAGAAAGTGCTACAGCGAAAAAGAGTACTGCATTGCGCCCTGCTCTCACAAAGTGCATCTCATCTACATCAGATCTTTTTTTCTTCCAAGGTTTATAGAGGTCTTCTACCGCTACGGATGACATAGCCCCCAATACAGAGTTAGAACTCGATAAGGCAGCGGCTACAGCTCCAACTGTCACTAAACCTCGCATACCTTCAGGCATCTCATGCAGGATGTAATACATAAAGATCGTGATCTTCTCGCCTTCAAATTTCTGCACCACTTCTGTACTTAATCCGGAAAGTTCAGGATGTTGATAGAAAAGGTACAGAAGTAAGCCGATCATTAAAAAGAGTATCGCTACGGGGATAGTCAAATAGATGCTCATCATCAATGAATTTTGTGCTTCTTTCGTACTTTTACAGGTTAAAGCACGCTGTGTCATATCCTGATCCAGACCATAGGCTGCAATATTAAGTAGTAGCCAGCCTCCAAGTAAAGCCCAAACAGAAAAACCGCCAGACATAGACCAATCAAACAGTTTGAGTTTTTCATTTGCCTCAAGTGTAGAAACGATAGTAGAAAAGTCTGTATTAAGACTCATATAAAGATATATAAGTACAGCGATCCCTGCTCCAATGTATGTAATGGCTTGAATAATGTCTGAGAAGATAACAGACTTCACACCACCAAAGTAAGCATAGGCCAATGCTCCAAGCATCAATATAGTGATAGAGATAGCCACATGTATAGGTGCGATATCTAAGAAAAGGATCATTGAGATAGCCAATGCACCTATGTAGAGCCTCGCACCAGAAGCAAAAAGTCTGCCGATGAGGAACATAACACCTGCTTGTCTCTTGGCAGACTCACCGTATCGCTTTTCAAGGAGTTCATAGACTGTTACCGCTTTGATAGCATAAAAACGTGGAATGAGGACTTTTGCTACAAAGATAACGGCCAAAAAAGCAGAAAGGTAAAAACCTATGAAAGTAAGATCTTTCCCGTACGAGTATTCCGGTCCACCCAAAAAAGTAGCTGCAGATTGAGAAGTTGCCAATACAGACATAGCTACGGCAAACATAGGAACAGAGTTTCCACCTACAAAATAATCACGTGTACTCTTAACCTTCACCCTACTTAAAAGCACGGATGTAACGGTTAATACTAAAAAATATGCAAAAAAGATTCCCCAGTCTAGGGTACTAAATGCAGAGTTCATTATTTTCCTTTAGGCGGTGTTTTGAGATCCAGACATTTTACACCGTTCCTAATATCATTCATAAACTTTTCACCAGGATCAGATTTTACAGTTCTATACCCTTTGTCTTTTTCCAACCATAATGAAGTACTCTCCATCTGCTTATACTCATGATGACCGACAAGATACTCAATACTAGGGTATTTTGATTTGAGATAGAAGACCAGATCGATGTTTGCCTGTCGTTGGGCAGGAGTAAGGTCATCTATCTTGTTGCCCTTCCCTCCTACATTTTCTATACCAATACTTGAGTAGTTCAGTCCGATCACATGACGAGCCATCCAGTTCTCTGGCATCAAACGGTAGATCGTACCGTCACGTGCCACCAAAAACTGAGAAGATACATTTAACGCTGAAGCTTTCACGATATCTTTTCTATCTGAGAGAAGTTTCTCTGGCAGTAAACGTTTAAATGATTTATCAAAATCCATCTCTGCTGTCCAGTGAAGCAAAATGATCTTAGGAGTGATCTCTATATTATCTACTACTTTTCCATAATGTGATTTAATGTACTCTTTGGTCATAGCGATACGATCTGGTCCAAAATCTATGGGTTTATCAATGATCTTTATTGGTTGTATGGGTTTGGTAGTACAAACTGGAGGTTTTGCTTCTTCTTTTCCACATGCAGTGAATGAAAGAAGTGCGATACATAAAAGTAGTGTTCTTGTCATAAATAAGTCCTAAGTTCTAGTTGGACTTATTTTATCTAATCTTGGCTATGGTTTTCTTGTTCTTTTTCTCTGATGAGGACCCAAACAAGTATCACAGAAGGAATCCCCAAAGCTATAATATAACTAGGGATATCCAACAACTGCTGCCTGTTTAGATACAAAAAACCTATAATAAGCAATGCATAGGCACTCAGTCTATAGATAGAGAGTGCCGCTTTCGTGTCTTTGATCGTTTGATACACTGTTCGTCGATTCTCTTTGAGCTTTTTTTTCTCTTCTTTTACTGTTTGGGCTAAACTTTCTTCTTCCTCTACTACCTCTTCACTATAGAGATCATAAGGATCTTCAAGTTTGTCAATAGTGTCTTTGCTGTCATCCATCGTTACGATGTTGTGTTTAACACGTGCATTGACCATGCGTCTGTAACTAATGATTGATGCCACCATCACTAATGTTGCGGTGATATACCCTATTTGTGTACTGTAAAGTACTTTAATATCAAAAAATATTATAGCAATAACCAAAAGCAAAATATCGACAGAAACAAGTACTGTGAGTATCTTTTTATTTCTATTACTCATCATCATCTTCTGCATCATATTTTGCTTGTTGATCTCTTTTATATGTGTATTTTGGATCATTTGCTAACTCGTCTAATGACTTTTTTTGTTTAGCATATGCTTTGTAGACATTAGAAATAGCAGCACCTATACCGATAAATACCCCTATCCAGAGTGTCCACCATGCTCCTGTAAGCTTTTGTAGCCCTATTCCAATACCTACACCCATAAGTACTGCAACAACCATAGAAATACCGAGACTAAGACCATCTGCAGCATTTACAAGCTTTTTGAATTTTGGTTCTTCTTTTTCCATACTCTCTCTTAAAATATCATTATTGTGAAATATCACTGTCTATAGTAGCACGTTTACCAAGTTCACTATCGATCATCAAAAGACCGTAGCCATCTCCACCAACCATTTTCAACTTTGAGATGATCTCACTTACTGTTGCTTCCTCTTCAACTTGCTCATTTACAAACCACTGCAATAGATTATATGTAGCATGGTCTTTTTCTTTTAAAGCATAGTCACTCAGTTCATTAAGGTTTTTAGTCATGTCTTGTTCATGCGCTAAACTCTC
The DNA here is from genome assembly GCF_049668085.1 of Sulfurovum sp. Lineage (GTDB taxonomy): Bacteria > Campylobacterota > Campylobacteria > Campylobacterales > Sulfurovaceae > Sulfurovum. The sequence continues at coordinate 10,818 of NZ_JBATIY010000100.1, forward strand.
TTCATAAGTTTCAAGCAATGAACCAAAGTTCTTAGGTGGTTTTGCAACCTCTTGAAGTACTACTTTAGCATCTTGACCTATCAGATAGTTATAGATACGTGTTGCATGGTCTTGCTCTTCTTCATACTGCAACAAAAACCAATTTGCAGCACCTGGAAAATCATTTCTATTGCAGTATGCAGACATCGAAAGATATATATATGCAGAATAGAACTCTTTATTTAATTGTTCGTTCAATTGTTTTGTCATTTTTTTTGAAATCATGTGTAACCTTTAAATTTTTTTATCTATCTAGTATAACAAAAATACCAGCCTTTGGCATAAGGCTATGCCGTAATCTCAGCCATCACTTCATATGCTGCTTTGATCGTTTCATCGATCATTTCATCAGTTGTAGCTGCAGAAATGAATCCTGCTTCGAAAGAAGAACAGGCAAGGTAGATTCCTCTGTCCAACATACCTCTATGAAATTTAGCAAATGTTGCAGTATCATTTGCCAGTGCATCATCAAAGTTCTTCACAGGTTTATCTGAGAAAAAGAAACCAAACATACTTCCTCTTACATCAGTCACCAAAGGTATATTGGCCGCAGTAGCAGCTTTTTTGAAACCATCCATAAGTTTTTTTGCTTTATTTCCCAATGTCACATATAACGATGGATTGGATTTAAGCTTTCTAAGACTTGTAAGACCCGCTGTCATCGCTACAGGATTACCAGAGAGTGTTCCTGCCTGATACACTGGACCTTCAGGTGAAAGATATGCCATGATCTGTGCAGATGCACCAAAAGCACCTACAGGCATACCTGCACCGATCACCTTACCCAGTGTTACCATATCTGGCTTCACAGTAGAGATACCTTGCGCACCTTTCAGTGATGCTCTAAACCCACTCATGACTTCATCAAATATCAGCAGTGCACCATGGTTTGTACAAAGACATCTAAGTTCTTCCAGGAATGCTTCATCTGCAGGTACAAGCCCCATATTTCCAGCGATAGGCTCGATGATGACACAAGCGATACCATCTGGTGATTCTTCAAAACATTTCATTACAGATTCAATGTCATTATACGTTGCCAGTAGTGTATGTTTAGTAAGGTCGGCCGGTACACCTGGGCTTGATGGGCTACCAAATGTAGCAAGCCCTGAACCTGCCTGCACAAGAAGTGAATCAGAGTGACCATGGTAACACCCTGTAAATTTCAGAATGTTATCTCTGCCTGTAACACCACGAGCCAAACGGATAGCAGACATCACTGCTTCAGTTCCTGAACTGACAAAACGTACCTTATCTATAGAATCAAAGAGTGTGACGATCTCATTGGCGAGTTCTGTTTCTACGGTCGTAGGTGCACCGAAACTCAATCCCTTTTTAACAGCTTCAATAACAGAAGCTTCGATCTGTGGATCCGTATGACCAAAGATCAGTGGCCCCCAACTTTGTACATAATCGATATATTTATTTCCATCTATATCAAAAAGGTATCCACCCTCTCCTCTTTCTATGAATGGTGGTGTTCCACCTACTCCTGCGAATGCTCGTACTGGGGAATCTACACCTCCGGGAATCACTTGGTATGCTTCCTCAAATGCTGCTATACTTTTATCATATGCCATGTTATTAATCCTCATTATGTATAATTGCAAAGATTATACACTAACGGCACTTAGGGCTATATACAAGGAGAGCACCATCAGAACGCTGAAAGGATTATTGCTCTCTTTATTGTTACATTTGCTTATTTTATGGCTTATTACCAAGAATTGGGAAAACATAACCTTCAAGCCTCCCCCAGCACAAAGTAAAAAAATAAGTCTTAATCTACAACAGATAGTGACGCCTCCAGCTCCAAAACCAAAACCTGTAGTCGTGCCACCTGTACCTCAACCTATAGTCACACCACCTAAGCCAGTGCCTATCCCAGAACCTATCGTAGAGAAAAAGATAGAACCTGAACCTAAGCCAGAACCTATAAAGAAAAAAGTCTTAAATGAGAATACAAAGCTCTATGCAGAAAAAAGTGCTGAAGAGAACAATGTTACCAAAGTTGAGAAAAAGCCTGAGAAAAAGATCGTAAAAAAAGAGATCAAGAAAAAACCTGTAAAAAAGGTCGAGAAAAAAGTGACAAAAAAACGTGTGGTGAAAAAACAGAAAACATATAAAAAACCTAAACGTTCTAATGATCCCCTTGCCAATGCACTAATGGGTTCTGGAACATCTCTAAATCCTTCCAGACCAAGTCGCCAACCCTCATCTTCAGGCAGCTATGGAGCCAGAATGATCAATCAACTCTATGGTGAGGAGTTTCATAGCTACAGTGATACGCAAAAGAAGTTCATTAAAAATAATCTGGGAACAATACACAGAATTACACAAAATACCCTTACGCGAAACGGTTACCCCGAAATAGCTGTACGTACGAGACAGCAAGGGACCAATATTGTTTCCTTTTATCTACATCCAAATGGTGACATTACCGACCTTAAACTCAAAAGGCGTTTAGGATATGAAGCGCTGGATCAAAACACTTTAGATGTGATACGTATTGCATATAAAGATTATCCTCTACCCAATAAAAAAACTAAAATTATGTTTTATGTAAGATATTCTATCTATTAGGGTAGAATTAAAAAACCAACTTCATTAATAGGAGTATTTACATGAGTATAATACAAAGTGTTCTAATCAAACTTCCTTTATGGTCAGTGCGTAAAGCCTTACGACTCATGATTCTTGCTTTTCTTGGTTCATTGCTTATAGGGATCGTTGTATTTATACTCTATATAAAATCTCTTCCTGAACTTGCTGTCTGGCATACCACCATACTTAAAAATGAATTCAACACTGACTCTGATGTGAAAGATTTTGATGACTATGTCGCTTTGGAAAAAAGACTCTTTGATGAGTTGGATCGAGAAATATATGATAAAACGGTCTCCAACAATGATAGAAGCATTAATCGCTACATACGAAATAGTTTTTCTGATCCAAAACGCTGGGATAAAGAATGGAATAAAAGTTTTGAACTGCCTGTCAACAACCCTAAAATGGGTATACTTCTTCTGCATGGCATGTCTGACTCGCCTTACAGTCTTCGCGCCCAAGCTGAGTACCTGCATAAGCAGGGTATATGGGTAGTGGGGATGCGTTTACCTGGTCACGGTACCATACCTTCAGGTCTAAGAGATGTAAAATGGCAAGATATGGCAGCAGTTGTGAAGATAGGGATGGAGCGTTTAACCCAAAAAGTTGGTGATAAGCCCATACATATGATGGGGTATTCCACCGGTGCGCCATTAGCGCTGAACTACACACTTTTGGCACTTGAAGACTCCACATTAACCTTCCCTTCCGGTCTTATATTCTACTCACCTGCCCTAGGAGTAACAAAAGCTGCTCCTTTTGCAATATGGCAAAGTCGGCTTGGAAACCTTTTGGGTTTACCTAAACTGGAGTGGAACTCCATTACACCTGAATATGATCCCTTTAAGTATGGTTCATTTGCAGTCAATGCCGGTGATCAAGTCTACCTTGTTTGTAATGAAGTACAAAAACAATTAGATGCTTATGCAAAAAATACCAAGATCAAGAAACCACTCCCACCTATTATAAGTTTTGCATCAATTGTGGATTCAACCGTTGTAGTCAAAGATACAGTCGATCATCTTTATAAGCGATTTAAAGGAGAGAACAATCATACACTTGTACTTTTCGACATTAACCATAAGTTCACGTCTCACAGTCTTGTTAAAGACAGTGTGCATACTGCCTTAAATAAACTACGCGAAGTTCCTGAAGATACACACTATAGATTTGACTTGATCTCCGATATCAATTCAACGGATGGAAGTGTGATGCAGTTCACAACAGATAGAGAATATGCAACAAGTAAAAAACTTGATCTATATTGGCCAAAAGAGCTTTATTCCCTCTCACACTTGGCCATGCCTATCAGTGCAAAAGATCCTCTCTATGGAGGGGAAGATGCGCCTAAAAGCCCAGGTATACAATTGGGACATCTCGTCGTTTACGGAGAAACTTCTGTGTTGGAAATATCAGGGACATCACTTCTTAGACAGAGATGGAATCCTTTTCATGACTATACAAAACAAAGGGTATTGGAATTTATCGGGTTAGAATAAGTTTACAAGAAAGAGAAAAGATCTATTGTATCCTCTTCCATAATCTTTTTACTGTACCCTCTGTTCCTTGAACCAAAAGCGGGTTCTTCTTAGGGTCTAACCAACGCAACACCTCTTTTATCTCACTCTCGGTCATGACTGTACAGCCAGCTGTAGGTACACTCTTAATATGGATAAAGATACATGATCCTGCACCTTTTTTAGACTTTGAACCCTTTGTTATACCGTTATGGTCTACCACAATGCCATATTTGTAATAATTCTTAGGGAACTTCATGCGCTCATGACTTTTGTAATCTCTATCTATCTTGGTACTGTCCACTATCTTATTGTAATACTTTGAATTCACATCATCTACACAATGATCTGTCTCTTTATAGACCTCATAAGGGTAGTCTATTTTAAAAGGTGCATATCCAAAAGCCTGATTGAGTTTGAAAATACCTGCAGGTGCTTTTCCGTCACCTTCTTTTTTCATGATCTTTGCATCATGAGGCAGGTCATGAAGCCCTATTCCCCATCCCAAACCATTTCTTCCAAGCTCAATATCTATTGCTTTACCTACTTTGTGCCATTTGTCATCTTCACGTTCATAACGCTGTAAAACCCCTGTAGGTACTGACCAGTTTTTTGTAGTCACGACTAAAAGTTGTTTTGTGTCCGGAATCTCTTCTGCCTGCAGTAAAAAAAGAGACAAACACAATAGAAGTAATGTTTTCATTATGATATAATCCTTGTTATGGAATATGGAATATTATCAATAGCGATACCGCTACTAACAATCATTTTAGCTATTATAACCAAAGATGTGATCGTTTCACTCATGAGCGGTATTTTTGCAGGTCTCCTGGTCCTTAACGCTTATAACCCTATAGATGCTTTTATCGCTCTTTTTGATGGGGTCATCGCTCTGTTTTCAGAGGGATGGATAGCAAAGATGCTCTTATTTGTCGTGATGGTGGGTTCTATTATAAGACTGTTGACACTGAGCGGAGCAGTAGATAGTTTTGTAGTCTATTTAAGCCAAAAAGCCAAGAAAATAGACTCGCCTGTTGGAGCCATGCTGCTTGCCTATGTTGTTGGTGTGATCATTTTTATAGAATCCTCCATCACCGCACTCGTAGCAGGTACAGTAGCAAAACCTCTGTGTGATAAGAACGGTGTCAGCAGAGAAAAACTGGCATATATTTGTGACTCAACTTCTGCTCCTATCTGTTCACTCATCCCACTGAATGCCTGGGGTGCTTTGCTCTTAGGTCTTATCGTTACGGCTATTGATTCTCAAGTGATCTCAGGAGATGGTATTTCTCTACTCATTGCTTCTATCCCGTATAACTTCTATTCACTCTTTACTTTAGTCATAGTACTAGGTGTCATATTTTTAAATATTAATATAGGGCCTATGAAGCATACGACCCCGGTAACCTACATACTACCAGATAATGAAGCCCATGTGAAAGCCACACCCTACAAAATGCTCTTACCTATTTTAGTGATGGTGTTCATGGTACCTGTAGGACTTTATCTGACAGGCGAAGGTGATATTTTCAAAGGCTCTGGTTCTACATCTGTCTACTACGCTGTGATCGTAACACTGTTCTTTATGTACCTCTATTTTGTACCTACCAAAGCACTCTCTCACAAAAATTACTTTAAAGGCTTCTATGAAGGTATCGGTGACATGATACCTGTAGGCATGATCATGCTCTTCGCTTTGCTCATAGGAAAAGTGATCGGTGATCTTGGGACTGCTAAATATTTAGCCCATCTGCTTACAGGTAATATCTCCCCTATTCTTATACCGCTTCTTATCTTTTTAGTAGCAGGCATCACGGCGTTTTCTACAGGAACGAGCTGGGGGACATTTTCCATTATGATGCCTATCGGTTTAGCCTTAGCGGCAACAATGGACCTGCATATACCTTTGATCATCGCTGCTGTCATTTCTGGAGGTATCTTTGGTGATCATTCGTCTCCTATCTCTGATACGACCATCATTTCATCCATGGCGGCAGGATGTGATCATGTAGAGCATGTAAGAACGCAACTTCCATATGCTATATTTGGTGGGTTATTGGCCTCTGTAGCATTTTTAATAGCCGGTTGGTTGACACTGTAGCAAGGAAAAAACTATGCAAATTTTAAAATTTTTATTTGGTATTGTTCTGGCTCAAATAGCCACTTACTTCTTAATCGTTCTGGCTCCCAATGAGTTAAATTTCACTGCTTTTTTAGGTATAGCTATTCCCTTGATCTTTATTGCACTTATTGTTGCTTTTTGGTTCAACTCTATTGCCGGACATCACAGTAAAGATGCTGTTTACAAAGTAAAGGATGATTTTGCCAATGAACGTGACAAGCTCCGTACCAATGCACAACGTGCTAAAGATCGTGTTGTAAAAGCTGCACAAAAAGATATTGCCAAGGAGACAGCAAAAGCCCATGCCAAGGCAAACTTTAAAGTAGGTGCTTCCTTTGCAGGACTCTTAGGTGTCGGGGCTCTATTTGTCTTTGCACAGATGCTCACAGCCGGTTTACTTGCCATTAGTGCCACAGTAGGTGCAATGGGTGGTTATTATTGGAGAGGTAAACGTATAGAGAACAATAGATTAAAAGAGATTGAAAATCGTTCTGAAATTAAAGTGATCGAGTCCAAAAGAAATAGAAAAAGTATTTCAAAATGAGTTTCTTTTCAAATCTAATAAAACGTTTTAATAGATTTGGTTATAGACAGGTTCCCGTATGGTACGATTCATCAGAAGAAACCATTGATGAATTTAATACCATAGGTAAAAATCTAAAGATACTGAAACTTATTCCCAACCCTTTTCCTTTTTATGATTGGATCATGGGTTTTTATGAAAGACCTTCAAACCGTGATGCACTTGAAGGTCCTATTTTAGAGAGAACACGTAAAATAGTTGATGCTGGCGTCGGTACAGGATATTTGTTGAGTCAACTCATCAAACTTACAAATGAAAAACAAGAGATCATTGCTGTAGACCTTTCAGAACAGATGCTTAAAGACTCTCAAAAATATCTTAAGAAAAAAAACCTTCTAGACTCACGGATCACCTTTGAGAAAGCAGACTGCCAAAATTTACCCTGGTCTGATAATACTTTTGATCTCTATCTTTCTAGTTATCTCTTCGATCTTTTGCCCGAAGCTGAACTCAGAAAGACAATTCAAGAGATGGAACGCGTCCTATGTCCTGATGGCTATGCTATACTCATCACTATGACCACTGAACTTGATGGTGCCTCCTGGCTTATGAAACCATTTTACAGAATCATGAATGAGATCTATAGCTTAGGTTATCATAAAGGTCGATGGAACTGGATCTGGAAATTTCTATTTGCAGGTTATGCACCGCATTGCCGACCGATTGCACTTGGTAGATATTTAAGAGAATCTCCTAACTTAGTTATCTCTTATACAAAATTGAGCCGTGTATCCTTCTTCCCGGTTCGTATTTACTATGTTCGTAAAGCGCATGACTAAGTTCATACTCTGGTTTAAAATAATTTGGGCAGCACTGTCAAGTCGCTCCACTCAAGCCTTTTATGACAAGATCTCAACTTTTTATGATGATGTCTATGTGGAACATGAAGTACATGCTAGAACAATTCAAACTATGCTAAATGAAATTTATGCTGGTGATGAAAACGAAACATTGATCTTGGATCTTGGGTGTGGTACAGGAATGATGACCAAAATGCTCTCTGAAAAAGGTTTTAAAGTAGTTGGAGTAGATATATCTTTGTCTTCGCTCTACGTACATCATGATAATTATCCAACACATGAACTCATTCAAGCAGATGCAAACTTCTTACCTATTGCAGATAATACTTTTCATTCTGTGGTCTGTCTAGGTGTATGGAGACATTTCCCTGATGTTGAAAAAGTACTTAGTGAAGTATCTAGAATATTGACTAGTGATGGAACCTTTATCGTAGGATATTTTCCTCCGGCATTGGCTGGCTCAATTAGCTTAGATCAAAACTGGACTGGTAGATTACTCATTCGTTTCTATGAGATATTAACGAAGACGTTAGGTTATATTGATCGTGCAGATTTTGCACTCGAAGAGGAAACAGTAGAAGTAGCCAAAAAAATGTTTAGTTCAGTGAGTAAAGTAGATACAGCTTTTGATAGAAATATACTCTTGGCCCAATATCCATTGGAAAATAAAATATACACTAAAACGCAAGATAGTGAGGTTATACAATTTTACGATATCTTACGTTGCCCATCTTGTGTCTCAACTAATAAAAGAATCGGTCAACTGAAACTCATCCAAAATAATTGGCTTATCTGTCAAGAGCCTGAGTGTAAACATAAATATCCGATACATAAAAGTATCCCTTTACTCCTTCAAGAAGAAGGTGAAAAATGGGCAACAGTTTCAGAAGAAAATTTACAAGTTTCCTTTGAAGAATATCAATAATAACCTATTCATAAAAGTATGCTAAAATACATCAAATAATTATTAGGATAATTAAACGTATGAAACTTCTCGTCTCTGCTCTCGAGCCATCTTCGAACCTTCACCTGAAAGAGGTACTCAAACATACAGAAGAGTTAGAACTCATAGGTATATTTAATAAAAGCATTATTACATCAGGTACACCGCTTTATGACATCAGTGAAATGGCTATTATGGGTGTCGTGGATGCCATCAAGAAATTACGCTGGTTCTTTAAAGTAGCAGATGAAATGGTCGAACTTGCCAAAGATGCGGATAAAGTACTACTGATGGATTCTTCAGGTTTTAACCTGCCTTTGGCTAAAAAACTTAAAGCCAAATATCCAGATAAAGAGATCATCTACTACATTCTACCTCAGGTATGGGCTAGTCGTCCTAAACGTGTAAAGAAGTTAGAAGAGTACTGTGACAGACTGTTGGGTATCTTACCTTTTGAGATCAACTATTATGCGAAAGAGAAAGCCCAGTACGTTGGTCACCCCCTGCTAGATGAAATAGATGTCCACAGAAATGAGAAAGAGACC
>NZ_JBATIY010000101.1:0-13197 GCF_049668085.1 Sulfurovum sp.
ATTCAATGCTATACGGTGAGCAAAAGCTTCTACTTTCGCATCATCCAGCGTGAAGTTGAAAAAGGCTTGCATCTGTTTAACAAGCTCTTCCATCCCTGCTTTTCCTGCTCCACTTACTGCCTGGTAGGTACTTACATCTACTCTTTTGATCCCGTAAAGGTCATGAAGAGGTTTGAGAAGCTGTACCATCTGGATAGTAGAACAGTTAGGGTTGGCGATAACTCCTGAATCTTTCCAGAGTGCGATGTCTTCAGGATTTACTTCAGGTACCACAAGTGGAATATTTGGATCCATTCTGAAGTGAGATGTATTGTCTATAACCACTGCTCCAGATTCTACTGCATACTTCGCATAGTGTGCAGAGATACTACCACCAGCTGAGAAGAAAGCAATATCGATATTTCTACCTTCAAATACCTCTTCAGTCAGTTCTTCTATCTTATAGACTTTACCGTTAAATTCTATCTCTTCACCTGCAGATTTTGCACTTGCCAAAGGTAAAAGGTTTCCTATAGGAAAGTTTACCTCTTCCAAAACTCTAAAAAGCTCTTCACCTACGGCACCACTTGCACCGACTACTGCTACGTTATATTTCTTCACGTTATTCTAACCCTAATGTATCATCTGTTTCTTCACCAGTTTCATCCGGTGTCTCTTCTTTTTGACATTTTGCAATGCTTACCACTTTATCTTTTGCATCTACGTTAACGATCTTCACACCTGAAGTGTTACGTCCTGCTTTACGAATACTCTGCATATCTACACGGATCATCTTACCGATACTGGTTAAACACATCAAGTCTTTGTCTTCTTCTACAAATACTACACCTACAACATCTCCCGTCTTAGGTGTAAGTTTCATAGAGATAACCCCTTTACCTGCACGGTTCTGTTCACGATACTCATTCGCTGTTGTACGTTTACCAAGACCTTTTTCACTCATCATAAGTAATTCGTCTTCTTCATCTTCGATGGTCGTTGCACCACAAACGTAGTCACCCTCTATTTTGAACTTGATCGCAGTCACACCACGTGCTACTCTACCTATCTCTCTTGCATCTTCTACTTTGAATCTGATACATAGACCTTTTTTCGTTGCAACAAAGAGCCATTTTGTATCTGGCTTAACGATCTTCGCTTCTACTAACGCATCATCTTCATCAAGGTTGATCGCTCTTACACCATTAGATCTGATATTAGAATACTCAGAAAGATTTGTTCTCTTCACGATACCATTTTGAGTAAAGAACACAAGTCCTTTGTCTGCTTCAAAGTCAGTGGTTGGGATGATCGCCATGATCTTCTCATCCTGCTGAAGGTTGATAAGGTTCACAACCGCCTTACCTTTAGCCGTACGAGATCCCTCTGGGATACGATACACTTTGAGCCAGTAGAGTTGTCCTCTGTCTGTTACGAACATGAGTGTATCATGTGTATTTGACGTAAAGAACTTCTCGATGAAGTCATCATCATAGGTAGTCACGGCTATCTTACCTTTACCACCACGATGTTGTTTCTCATACTGTTTGACCGGTACACGTTTAATATAACCACGGTGTGTGATCGTCACAACCATTGGCTCATTTGGAATAAGGTCTTCAATGTCTATATCATCATAGTCATCTACGATCTCTGTACGACGTGGAGTTGTATATTTATCACCAATCTCTACAAGCTCTTCACGGATGATCACATTGATCTTCTCTTCACTTTTCAAGATACCTTCAAGTTCTGCAATGAGTTTAAGAAGTTCATTTAACTCATTTTCGATCTTCTCTATCTCAAGACCTGTTAGACGTCTAAGTCTCATCTCCAAGATAGCTTTTGCCTGTATCTCTGAAAGTTTGAAACGAGACATGAGGTTTTCTCTTGCCTCAACATCATCTGCAGATGCACGGATGATCTTGATAACCTCATCGATGTTATCTACCGCGATCTTGAGACCTTCTAAGATATGTGCTCTTGCTCTTGCTTTTTCAAGTTCGAAGATCGTTCTTCTGATCACAACCGTTTTTCTGTGTTTCAAGAAAAGGTCAAACAGTTCTACCAGTTTAAATACTTTTGGTTCTTTATTTGCGATCGCAAGCATGATGATACCAAACGTCACTTGCATCTGTGTAGATTTAAAAAGGTTGTTAAGAACGATCTCACTCATCGCGTCACGCTTAAGCTCGATGACCACACGGATACCTTCTCTGTCTGATTCATCACGAAGCTCAGAGATACCTTCTATCTGTTTGTCACGTACCAGTTGTGCAATGTTCTCTATGAGTCTAGACTTGTTTACCTGGAAAGGAAGTTCATCGATAATGATGATCTCTTTAGAACCTTTTTGTTCTATATGCGTCTTTGCACGTACTTTGATACGCCCACGCCCTGTCGTATAGGCATCCGTGATACCCTTACGTCCAAAGATGATACCCCCTGTTGGAAAATCAGGGCCATGTACGATCTTCATCATATCTTCAACCGTTGAATCCGGATTGTCTATGCGTAAGACAAGGGCTTCTATGAGTTCATCAAGTCTATGAGGAGGAATGTTCGTAGCCATACCAACTGCGATACCGCTTGAACCGTTAAGAAGTAAGTTTGGCACACGTGCAGGAAGCACATCAGGCTCCTGCATAGAGTCATCGTAGTTTGGTACAAAATCTACCGTGTCCTTTTCAAGATCACTCAAAAGCTCTTCAGCGATCTTTGTCATACGTGCTTCGGTATATCTCATTGCCGCAGCGTTATCACCATCGACTGAACCGAAGTTTCCTTGACCATCTACAAGCGGTGCCTGCATAGAAAAGTCTTGTGCCATACGTACAAGTGCGTCATATACAGAGTTGTCACCATGCGGGTGATACTTACCGATAACATCACCGACGATACGTGCGGATTTTTTATAAGGACTTCTGTGTGCGAGATGAAGGTCATTCATCGCATAGAGGATTCTTCTGTGTACAGGTTTCAACCCATCTCTTGCATCAGGCAAGGCTCTACCTATGATAACACTCATTGAGTAGTCAAGGTAACTTGCCTTCATACTATCTTCAATTAACACTTGTCCGGTATTTTGGTTGTCTTCAAACAGATCGCTCATGCATTTCCTTGTTGTTTAAAAAATTGCATTCATTGTATCTAACATCGCCTTAATAAAAAGTCTTAAAACCGCTTAAAATCGAAGCTAGGTATCTTAAAATGGATTTAACGTGAATTTAACACTATTTCTATATAATGCATGACTAAATTATATTTTGAGGAAAAATAGTGCCAATTGAACAAATAAAAGATATCGTAGATTATGGAATAATAGGTTTACTCTTTTTCTTGAGTTTCATCACTTTTGCCTATGCAATAGAAAGAGTACTTTTCTATCGCAGTATCAGAGTGACAGACTACAGAAACAAAACCGCTTTGGAACTTGACATTTCAAAACGTTTACCCACCATTGCATCTATAGGTTCAAATGCTCCATATATCGGACTGCTTGGTACTGTTCTTGCGATCATCCTCACTTTCTATATTATTGGAGAGCAACAAGATACGATAAACCCTGGTGAGATCATGAAACACTTGGCACTGGCATTGAAAGCGACTGCAGCCGGTCTGGTTGTAGCCATTCCTGCAACAGTTATCTATAATGCACTGCTTACACAAGTTGATACGATCTTAGCCAAGTGGGAAATAGCACAGGATAAAAACGCATAATGAGACGAGAACGCTTTGACAAAATGAATGTCATACCCTTCATCGACATTGTTCTGGTGCTGCTGGTGATCGTACTTGCTACAGCTACTTTTGTCAAAAATCAAACTATTCAGGTAGACTTGCCAAGTGCGAGTTCCAAAAAAAGCGAAGATAAAAAGAACATCCAAATAGTGGTAAATAAAGAAGGGGTCTACTCATATGAGGGAGAAGTAATGAGTCTTGACCTCATCAAAGAGAAACTCCTGAAACTTGATCCCAAAAAAGATCTTATTGCTCTACGTATGGATCGAAGTAGTGAATTTCAATACTTTGTAGATATTATAGACATTCTCAAAACTAAGAATTTTGAGAACATTTCTATTATTACGAAGAAATAATCCAACTGAATATTCTGTATCTAAATATTCCTATTATTAATGACTACTCTGTCATCATTCCATAAGGACGCTTTAACTTCTCAGTTAACTGATGTAAACTGACAGAACGTCCTTCTCTGGCAAACTCTCTTCCATCCATAAAGACTATCATTGTAGGTACTGAGAACACAGAGTAATTTGCAGATATCTCTGCATTTTCATGTGCATCAAGATAGATCTGTTTGAGCTGCGGAAAATTCGCATCAAACACCTCTTTGAATTTGGGTCTTAATGCATGGCATACGTTACAGTGCTCTCCAGAAAAGTAAAGCAGAACCCCTACTTCCGTTCTTATAGTATTTTGTAATTCTTCTAGCGTCATACATTATCCTTGAATGATTTTTAAAATTATAACGCTCAAGAGCTACAACTAAGCTTCTTATTTTTAAACTCATTTGGTGTCGCTCCAGCCCATCTTTCAAACTCAGGATGCTCATCAAATGGATTTTGAGCAATTTTAAACAGATCATCCACCACAGAAAAATCACCTTTTTCAGCTGCATCTATAGCCTCTTGAAGCATGTAGTTCTTTAAAACATACTTTGGATTGGCTCCCAACATTTGCTCTTTTCTGACTGCTGTATCTATGGTTTTAATACGTGCATCATATCTGTCCAGCCATGCATTCATAGGTTCATGGTAAAGACCTGTACGTAACAATGCAGCTCTGTCTCCCTCATAGTGACTCAGTGTTCTAAAAAAGAGCGTATAATCCACCTGTAACATCTCAAGCATATCCAACATGTCATCAATGAGCTCAGGGTCACCCTCTACAGTCCCCGGAAGTCCAAGTTTTTTACACATATAATAATGATAATACCTCATGTATATCTTATCAAACATGGCTAAATTCTTTTCCATCTTCTCCACTGTGCTTAAAGGGCTAAGTGCCATCATAAGTGCACGCAGATTCCACTTGGCGACTTGGGGTTGATTCTCAAAACTATAACGTCCATGTTGATCAGTATGATTACAAATATTGTCATGACGGAAGTCATCTAAAAAGGCATAAGGGCCATAATCTATGGTCAGCCCTGCAATGGACATATTGTCCGTGTTCATCACACCATGGTTAAAACCAACGGACATCCACTGTGCTATGAGCCTTGCAGTGATGATCATCACATCATTAAAGAGTAGTGTATAGCGATTATCTTTACCCTTGATATGAGGGAAATTCTCATCAATGGCATAATCAGCCAAAGCCTCAAGCTCCTTGAACATCCCCTCATGGGCGTAGTACTCAAAAGTACCAAAACGTACCCATGAGGTGCTGACACGACAGACCACAGCAGCTTTTTCAATCGTCTCTCGTCGTACATTATGGTCTGAACCTATGATCCCTAGACAAAGTGTACTTGGGATACTCAGTCCCTGCATCGCTTCACTCATAAGATACTCTCTGATACTTGAACGCAGTACTGCACGACCGTCACCATGACGAGAGTATTCTGTGATACCGGCACCTTTGAGTTGCAGATGGTACTTGTCTATCGTACCTATATTAATGGCTCTACCATCTCCGAGTCTTGGTACATAGTGTCCAAACTGATGCCCGGCATAACACATGGCAAAAGTATCTGATCCCTCTTCTGCATGCTTGCCATTGAGAAACGTTACAAACGCTTCGCTCTCAAGTTCACTTTCATCAATATCAAGTACTTTTGCTACATCTTTATTCGCATGTATAAGGTGAGGCCTTATAAGAGGTGTGGGTGTCACTCTGTCGTAACACTCTTCTGGTAGTTCTAAGTATGGGTTGGTTAATTTTAATTCATTTAATTTCATACTTGCATTCTACATACCATCGCTTTGATGCTACTTAAGCCAAATAGGAGTATAATCACACAATTAAATTTGTAAGGAATGTCATTATGGGTAGAGCGTTTGAATACCGTAAAGCAGCGAAAATGAAAAGATGGGGGACCATGTCAAGAATTTTCCCTAAATTAGGGAAGATCATTACTATGGCAGCCAAAGAAGGCGGTATGGATCCAGATATGAACCCTAAACTTCGTACAGCTATTCTCAACGCCAAAGCACAAAACATGCCTAAAGACAACATCGATGCAGCCATCAAAAGAGCTGCTGCCAAAGATGCTGCAGATATCAAAGAGATCACGTACGATATCAAAGCTGTACATGGGGTACAGATGATCGTAGAGTGTGCTACAGACAACAATACCAGAACGGTTGCCAATGTAAAAGCCATACTTGCCAGAAACGGTGGGGAAATGCTTACATCGGGTTCTTTAAGTTTTATGTTTACCCGTAAATGTGTTTTTGTATTTAACAAAACGGATGAGATGGACTTGGAAGAGCTAGAACTGGAACTTATCGACTTTGGCTTAGAAGAGATCGAAGAAGATGTAGAGCCTCAAGAAGATGGTGAAGATATCAATATTGTAAGGGTTTACGGTGACTTTACTGCATTTGGTGAACTTAGTAAAGCATTGGAAGATATGCAAGTAGAAGTGAAAAAAGCGACTTTAGAGTATATTGCCAATACACCTACAGAGCTAAATGACGAACAAATGGAAGAGATAGATATACTCATCGACAAATTAGAAGACGATGAAGATGTACAAATGGTTTTTACCAATATTGCCTAAAGCGTAATCAACAATTCCCATCTATCATCTCTGGGGTTAAACCCAAAGATGGGCAATTAATTACTTTTCGTGCTGCTCCACGAATTCTTCATATCCACCTTTAAAGTCGATCACTGTTCCATCTTCATTGAATTTAATGACACGGTTTGCAAATGCATCGATAAGCTCTCTATCGTGAGAAACACAGATAACCCCGCCTTTGTAGTTGTGTAGTGCTTCACCCAGAGCGACGATCGCTTCAAGGTCGAGGTGGTTGTTTGGCTCATCCATGACTAAGAAGTTTGATGAATCCATCATGATCTTAGAAAGCATAACACGGTGTTTTTCACCACCAGAACACGCATTTATTTTCTTTTTCTGTTCTTCTCCGGAAAAAAGCATACGACCCAGTGTTTTTCTTATATCATCGATATGCCATTTCTGATCAAATCCTTGTATCCATTGTGGTAACTCTTCATCGCCTACAACCAGATCTGTCGTATTTTGAGGAAAGTAACTATGTGTGATGGTCTGTCCCCATTTAAACATTCCTGCATCAGCTTCGATCTCTTCCATCAAAATTTGAAGGAGTGTTGTTTTCCCTACACCATTTGTACCGATAAGGGCAATTTTGTCACCTTTGTTTATCTTGAATGTGAGATTTTCAAATACTTTTTCTCCATCGTAGCTCTTAGAAAGTCCTTCTACTTCAAGTACTTCATTACCGATATCTCTATGTGCCTTGAACATGATAGACGGGTCACGTCTACTTGAAAGTTGTATGGCTGCTACATCTAGTTTATCTAACTGCTTTTGACGACTTGTTGCCTGCTTTGCCTTAGATGCATTTGCAGAGAATCTAGCAATGAACCCTTCAAGTTCTTCTTTCTCTTTCAATGCTTTATTTCTATCTGTTTCAGCTTGCTTGGCGATAAGATTTGCTGCAATATACCACTCATCATAATTCCCTGTAAACTCACGTATATTTTGAAAGTCAAGATCAAGAATGTGTGTGACAACACCGTTGATGAAGTGTCTATCGTGAGAAATAACAAGCAGTGTACCTTCATGACGTTTAAGCTCATTTTCCAGCCAGCTGATCGTTTCCATATCAAGGTTGTTCGTAGGCTCATCCAGTAACAATACATCCGGTTTCAGGAAAAGTACTTGTGCCAATAAGATCTTGAACTTGTCACCACCCGTAAGTGAAGACATAAGATCCTCATGTTGTGATACAGGGAAACCTAATGAAGCAAGAAGTTTCTCTATCTTTACATCAGACTCATAGGTAGGGTCTTCATCTGCACAGATCATTTCAAGTTCACCTAGACGGTTGTTCACTTCATCACTTTCAAAGTCACCTTCCATATAGAGTTTTTCTTTCTCTTTTTGTGCATCAAAAAGTTTTTTGTTTCCATAAAGTACAGCATCTTTAAGGGTATAGTCTTCAAAAGCATACTGGTTTTGACTAAGCATACCCAGTTTCAATCCTGGCTGAAGCTGTACTTCACCATCACTTTGTTCTATCTCTCCTGCAAGTATCTTCATAAATGTTGATTTCCCTGCACCATTTGCCCCTATGAGACCATAACGTTTACCTGCATCTAAAGTGATGTTAATTTTGTCAAAAAGCACTCTTTTTCCGTAGCGCTGTGTTAAGTTTACTGTACTAAGCATATGTAATCCTTGAATATAATTATTGGAATTTTAACATAATGGTCTGAAAGTGCAAAAAAGCCTATGAAGAAAGTGAATAGTAAAGGGTTTTTATAAACAAAAACCCTTTTGATAAGTGATGTGTTAGCCTAATAGATCAATGACATTCTCAATAGGACGTCCAATAGCTGCTTTGCCATCTTTAATCACGATAGGTCTCTCTATAAGCTTTGGATTTGCTACCATAGCCTCTATGAGTTTATCTTCATCAGTTTCCTCTTTGAGGTTTAACTCTTTATAAATAGCCTCTTTGGTTCTCATCAGTTCTCTAGCACTGATACTCAACATACTGAGCATTGCTACCAGCTCTTCCCTACTTGGAGGTGTATCAAGATATTTAACAACCTCTGCTTCAATCCCTTTCTCTTCTAAAAGTTTTGCTGCATCTCTTGATTTACCACATCTTGGGTTATGCCAGATGGTTACATTTGCCATAGTATTTTCCTTTATTATGTAATTTAACGATTTTTTTATCGACTCCGGTGATAAGTTTTTTGTTTTTACCGTCATAGTCTATATTTAAAAGTAAGTAGCGAACAGCATTGATGCGGGCTCTTTTTTTATCATTTGCATCCACTTCACACCAAGGTGCATGATCGGTACCCGTGAGGCTAAACATCTTATCTCGCAAAACTTCGTAGGTACCATAGGCGTTCATCGATTTATAGTCCAGTTCAGAGAGTTTCCAGCCTTTAAGCGGATCGTTTTCTCTGTCCTTGATACGGTTTTTTTGTGTTTCGTGGGAAATGTTGAGATAGAATTTGAAAAAAAGTACACCATCATCCTCCAGCATCTCTTCTACCCCATTGACCTGTCTGTAAAAATGATCATGCTGTTCCTGTGTACAAAAGCCAAAGACCTGTTCTATCCCTGCTCTGTTGTACCAGCTTCTATCAAAAAAGACGATCTCACCCGCATTGGGTATCTGTTTTAAATGGCGCTGGAAATACCACTGCCCCAACTCTTTTGAGTTTGGTTTAGGCAAGGCTACAGAACGAGCTTCTCTTGGATTAAGATAGTTGTTAAACTCTTTAATGCCTGAGCTTTTCCCTGCAGTATCCATACCTTCAAAGATCACTAAAAGTCTTTTGTTGTTATCGATCACCCATTTTTGGAGTTTGACCAGCTCATGCTGAAGTTTTAAAGACTCTTTTTCATAAAACTTTCGTTCTATCTTTCCGGATTTCTTAAAGACTTTAGAAGGTTTCCCTTGATACTCTGCCAACTCTTTTGTATACCGTATCTTTTGACTAGTCATCCTTGTCTCCGCTTATCTCTTTTGGTATCTTCTTATTTGTCTGTGCCCCCAGTTCTTTAAGCTGCTGGACCTGTCTTACAAGATTTCCTTTACCATCACTCAATTTGCTGCGTGCTGCAGAAAAACTGCCTTGAATGCCGTCTATCTGTTTGGAGATCTTCATCAAGTCTTCAGAGAAACCGACAAACTTGTCATACATCGCGCCTGCTCTTCTGGCTATCTCTTGGGCATTTTGATTTTGACGTTCATATTTCCATACATTTTCCACTGCTCTCATTGCAACGAGTAAAGTAGTAGGTCCGACAAGAAGGATCTTATTCTTAAAGGCATTATCATAAATACTGCTATCGTGTTCAAGTGCAACAGCCAATGCGCCCTCTATAGGCATGAACATAAAAATAAAATCTAAGGTATTCACCTCTTTTAGACGTTCATAGTTCTTGTTCGAAAGTCCATCTACATGAGCTCTAATAGAAGTTAAATGTGTCGCCAGATGCAGTGATCTACCCTCTTCATCTCCAGCATTCACATAGCGTTCATAAGCTACAAGTGAAGTCTTTGCATCAATAATAAGGTCTCTGTTGTCAGGTAAATGTACCACCACGTCCGGTCGTAGAACCTCATTTTCATCTGTACGGAGACTTACCTCACGTTCAAATTCAAAGCCTTTTCGAAGTCCTGAAGCTTCCAGTACATTTTCAAGTACCATCTCTCCCCATACTCCTTGCTGTTTGCTGTCTCCTTTTAATGCATTGGTAAGGTTAATGGCATCTTTGCTTATCTTTTCATTGAGCTCTTTAAGTGAATTGATCTCATTTTTTAGCACTGCTCGATCTTGACTTTCAGTATTATAGGTGTCAGCTACCTGTTTTTTAAACTCTGTAATTTGTGTTTGAAGCGGTTTGATCATATTGTCCAGATTCTCTTTAGAGAACTCTGCAAACTTTTGAGAATTACCGTCAAAGACCTTTTTAGCCAATGATTCCAACTCATCTTTGATCTCTTTTTTATGGTTGAGCATCATCTCTTTTTGAGAGAGTGTATGTCTCTCTTCACTTTCTAGTTTCATAAGCAAACGTGCATTATTCGTACGGTATCTACTGTTATCCTCAAGTATACTATCCTGGCGTTCTTTTAGCGTATTATGTTCATCCAGCAGTGTCGCATAGATACTTTGTGCACCCTCAAGCTGCGCCTTGATCTGGCTAAGTTCTTTTTCCAGTTCACTGTGTTTACTTTGCAAGGTTGACAACGTTTCATTGGTAGACTTCAATGTCTCTTTGGTTTCTGCAAACTGCTGCAACTCCTGTTCATTGCTTGCATTCTTAAGTTTATACGCTTCAAGCTCATGCTCTAATGCAGAAATATATTCTGTTTTTTCTTTGTTATCAACCTCTGTATTCCAGAATCTGTCTTTATAGATCTTCACCTTCATCGCCGAGACCACGATCACCAGTAAAATAACCAAAAGCACTACTAAAGCCAAACCTGCCATCAGCATTAAAGTAGAATCATTCTGTATTTTTAACAATAGCTCTTGCATTCCTATCCTCTTATCATGTCATATTTTCTAGGGTAGTTACATTTCATACTTTGTGTAGGCAAATTTCCCTTCCCATATTTCATGTGTTTGAATACTATTTGCACCTTATTGTCGAGATCATCATAATATGCGATACTGTGCAATCTTTGTTTTTTATCTACCTGTATCGTATATTTTTTATTTTCATACTCTGCCATATAGATATTTTCACTGTGTAAGATTGCTTTTTGCAAGATTTTAGCAATGTCTATACCTTTGGTTATCATATATGCTGAAACCTGTTCGAGATCATGATCAACTACAAGTAGTTCAAAACCATCGGTGCAGACCTCTTTTTGTGTAGGTTCTTTATAGCTCCACTTAAAAAGTCTTTCATTTGAAAAACGTACTTTCCCGCTGTAGGTAATTACTTTTTCTTTTGTGTTTGTTATTTTCTGTATAAAGTCTGCTTGAAAATTTTCTGGTAATGCTATGTTTGCTGAGAGCAATGAAAATGCCAATGACAATAACGCTAATAGTTTCATTCTTTTTCCTTATACTTTGAAATATACCAAAATAGCACTTGTATAGTGTTAAGATATGTCATATTGTCATAAAATTGTGAAGCAAGCGTGTGAAGCGTTCACCCTTTGCTAACGCAATATTAATGACTATTTGGATAAAATATCCCCAATTTATGCAAAGGCAAAACCTACAATGATTAAAAGCGTACTCAAACTCTTTGGCACAGAAAATGACAGGATCGTAAAAAACTATCTCAAAAAAGCAAAAAACATCAATGCTCTTGAATCTAAGTATGAAGCAATGGATGATGAAGCACTCAAAGCTGCATTCAGCGCACTTAAAAATGAAGTACAAAATGATTCAAAAACTTTGGACGATGTACTGTATGACTCTTTTGCCATTACCAGAGAAGTAGCAAAACGTACTTTGGATATGAGACATTATGACGTGCAGATGGTCGGTGGTTTGGTACTCAACGACGGAAACATTGCGGAGATGAAAACGGGTGAAGGTAAAACACTCGTAGCCACACTGGCTGTTGTACTCAATGCCATGAAAGGGAAAGGGGTACATGTGGTCACCGTCAATGACTACCTTGCGAAAAGAGACTCCGAAGAGATGGGGAAACTCTATACGTTCCTGGGTTACTCAGTAGGATGTCTCACAGCCGAGATACATGACGACATGGGTAGAAAAGCACAATATGATGCAGACATCACCTATGGTACCAACAACGAATATGGTTTTGACTACCTTCGTGATAACATGAAGGTAAGAGCTGAAGAGAAAGTACAGCGTGAACACCATTATGCGATCGTGGATGAAGTTGACTCCATCCTTATCGATGAGGCAAGAACACCACTGATTATCTCTGGTCCTACACAACGTGACCACAACCACTATGCCCAAGCAGATACAATTGCCAAACAGATGGAGCGTGGAGAAAAAATAGAAACCAAAGCAGGAGAACCAGAACAAACCACTGGCGACTTCATCGTTGATGAGAAGAACAGAACCATCGTAATGACAGAAGACGGGCTTCAAAAAGCGCAAGACCTCTTTGAAGTAGAAAACCTCTACAGTCTTGAAAATGCTGTCCTCTCGCATCACCTTGACCAATCGCTTAAGGCACACTATATCTTTGAAAAAGATGTAGACTATGTCGTACAAAATAATGAGATCATCATCGTTGATGAGTTTACAGGAAGACTCTCTGAAGGTCGTAGATATTCTGAAGGATTGCACCAGGCACTTGAAGCCAAAGAAGCGGTAGAGATTCAAGAAGAGTCACAGACACTTGCAGAGATCACTTATCAAAACTACTTTAGACTCTATGATAAGCTCGCAGGTATGACAGGAACGGCACAAACTGAAGCGACTGAATTTTCACAGATCTATAGTTTGGATGTTATCTCTATCCCTACCAATGTACCTGTTGCCAGAATGGACAAGAATGACCTCATATACAAT
>NZ_JBATIY010000102.1:0-3214 GCF_049668085.1 Sulfurovum sp.
GGTCAAATCTTTTGGACTGATACACTACTTCCCCATCATGACTCATTCCCACCCATTCAAATGCTTTGAGTATCGCTTCTGTTGCTTCTTCAGAATTTCGTGCCATATCTGTATCTTCTATACGAAGCAGGAATTCTCGCTTGTTATGTTGTGCCGTAAGCCAGGAAAATAGCGCTGTTCTTAGTCCACCTATATGAAGATAACCAGTTGGAGATGGTGCAAAACGTGTAACTGTCATAATAATGCCTTAAATTAAGTCTAAAAATAAATTAGTGAATTGTATCGAAAATGTGGTTAAAGCGGATTTTGTCTCGGGAGTTATGTAAAAGAGCCAAAGCTCTTCAAAGGTTTAACTTTTCTTTTTAGCCAGAGTGTTTGTTGTACTCTGTTTCTTTGGAAGAAGTTTTCACATCATTTTTTACATTTTTTGCTGTCTGCTCTTCAACCCCTTGAAAGTCTTCAAAAGATTTAAACTTCTCTTTTTTTCTCTCTTTGATAATAGCATCAGCTTTAGCTGCCCCAATACCATTGATCTTCATAAGCTCTGCTTTTGAAGCTCCATTAAGTTCATCTAAACTCATACCAAACAGTGATGATGTGGCAAAAACCAAGCATCCTGCAATTACTTTTTTTAACATACCTTGTCCTTCAGTTAATTAATTTTTTGTTAGGCATATGTGTAAACTCAGGTACGATCTTCTTGAGTTGCACAAGCTTGTCATCATTATCTATGAGATTGTACATATCTTCATTAAGCTTTACAATATCGTAGGGTGTTGGCTTTGCGATAAAAATAGAACTGTATTGCGTCCTCTGTTCATTTTCATCTATTAATAATTCTTCATACAGTTTCTCTCCAGGACGCAAACCGGTAAATTCGACCTTTACTTCATCTTCTTTACCATAAAGACGTATCATCTGATGGGCCAAGTCTACGATCTTTATAGGTTTTCCCATATCCAAGATAAAAAGCTCTTTCCCTTTAGCTATAGCAGCTGCTTGAAGAACTAGCTGGCATGCTTCTGGGATAAGCATAAAATAACGTGTGATATCCGGATGTGTTACTGTTACAGGACCACCCTTTTCTATCTGTTGTTTAAACTTAGGAATAACAGAACCGCTAGAACCAAGCACATTACCAAAACGTACAGCAACGATCTCCGTTTCTCTCGCATCCACATTGTTCGCGTAGAGCTCTGTCACTCTTTTGGTTGCACCCATGACATTCGTTGGTCGCACAGCTTTATCAGTAGAGATGACAACTACCTTTTCCACACTGTTTTCTATACTGACATCAATCATATTTTTGGTTCCCAAAACATTATTCAGCACAGCCATATCCTGATTTGATTCACAAATAGGAACATGTTTAAATGCTGCTGCATGAATAACTATCTGTGGCCTAGCCTCTTTAAAAATAGTCTCCAGTCTATGTTTATCCGTAACACTTACCAGTTTTAGTTCAGCATTTTCAATCTGCTCACCTATCTGATATAGATTGTATTCGCTATTATCTACCAAGGTCAAGGTGGAAGCACCAAACTTTTTACATTGTCTGGTGATTTCAGAACCTATACTTCCACCCGCACCAGTAATGAGTACAGATTTATTCTGAATGAAATTTTTTATAGTATCCAGATCCAAATCTTTAGGATGACGTGCAAGTAGATCTTCGATAGAAAGGTCTTCAAGTTTTTCATGATCTGAACCTAAAATTTTAACTTGTTTGATCTCTGTAACACCGGCTGCGATTAACTCATCTACCAATATCTTAAGTTCATTTTGAGGTAATTTTTCAGCAATGATCGCTGCCATAATGTTCTTTTTCTTTACAACATCATCTAAAGAAGCTATATCAAAAACTTTTACATTATTGATATATGCATCTGTCATTGTCTCATTCTCTTGCGTACTTATAATAGCAATAGGGTAATAATCTATCTCTTCTTTAAGCGCACTCTGAATAATGGTATTTGTCCTACTATTAGCCCCGATAATAAGTGTAGGCTTCAGTGAACGTGTACCTCGTCCTTCAATCATCAGACGCTTAATGACTCTTATTGTCCCTATAAAAATAAGTGACAAAAAGAAATCAATCACAATGACACTACGTGGGAATGGTGCAAAATGTTCTTTAAAAATTAGATAAACGATAACAAAAAACAGATAGGCCAAGATATGTGCTTTAACAATATTCTTTGCATCATAAAAACTGAAAAATCGCCAGATAATAAAATAGTTTTTAAACAGGAAAAGGAAAAAAAGCTTTGCTCCTGTTATCACACCGTATGTCAACCAAAAGGAACCCAAAAACTCTTCTGGTATCTGAAAATTAAAACGTAATAGATATGCAAGGTAAAGTGTAATCCCAGAAAGTATTAAATCAACAATAAGAAAAAACACCATCCTTTTTAGAGAAGTCGGACGTAACAAGGCTGTCATTTTATTACCTTTGTAATCGTATCGCAAACCCTGATAACATCTTCATCACTCATACTACTGCCGCTTGGCAAACAGATCCCTTGTTCAAAAAGTCTTTGGGATGTACCATCTTCTATCACTAAAGCATCAGAAAATAGTGGTTGCATATGCATAGGTTTCCAAAGTGGCCGGCTTTCTATATTTGATGCTTCCAATAAATTTATTATCTCTCCAGGATGAGTTTGAGCAAATGTTAGCGTACTTAGCCAGCGATTTCCTCTGCTTTCTTGAATCTCAGGCATAAATCGTATCTCTTCATATTGACCAAGATACTTCTTATAGAGTTCAAAAATTTCTCTTCGTCTCTTTACTCTTTCATCCAATACTTCCATCTGTGCCACGCCAATAGCTGCCAATACATTTGACATACGATAATTATAACCAACCTCTTTGTGCTCATAATGCAGATAATCCTCTTTTGCCTGAGTGGAAAGAAACTTCGCTTTGGCGATCCACGCTTCATTGTCACTTACAAGCATACCTCCGCCAGAAGTAGTCAATATCTTATTCCCATTGAAAGAGTAAACGCCCATATCACCGAAAGCTCCACTTTGTTTGCTCTGATAACTTGCACCCAGTGATTCAGCTGCATCTTCTATAAGATAAATTCCTTCTTCTTTACAAATAGCTATAATTTCATCTAGTTTACACAGTTGTCCATAAAGATGTGTGATAATAAGCGCTTTAGGTTTTTTCGGTGCTTTTGAAATAGCTTTTTTAAGTAAGTTAGGCG
>NZ_JBATIY010000103.1:0-29376 GCF_049668085.1 Sulfurovum sp.
ACAGCACCCATTGGCATGATCTGAATAAGCCCCGCAAATTTCTCATAAGGGTGATCATAACGCTTATCAAATCTTCTCTCTTTATGACGTGAGATCCATAACATTGCAAACGCTCCAAGATTTGTGAACATAAAGAGTGCATAGTATAGGAATATAGCTGTATTACCCTCTGTTGTATCTAGCGCTAATGCAGCCATAATGAAACCTGCATGAGAGATAGATGAATATGCAAGCATACGTTTCACATCATTTTGTACCAATGCCATAATATTTGCAAGTGTCATCGTAAGTATCGCTAAAAGGAGGATCGTCCATCTCACCCACTCAATACCTAGGTCAATATACATACCGAAGATTCTAATACTTACTACAAATGCAGCCACTTTTGGAACCACTGACATATAACCCGCAAGAGCTGCTGATGCACCTTCATATACATCCGGTGCCCATGTATGGAACGGGAAGAGTGAGATCTTAAATGCAAATGATACCAATAGAAGTACTGATGAACCAAAGATCGCTATCATCAATTCTGTTTCATGTAAACGTGAAGAAAGTACTTCAGCTACTTTATAAAGCTCCACGGAACCTGTCAATGCATAAACTACTGCTGAACCCATTGCAAAGAATGCTGCAGCAAGTGCACCCATAGTAAAGTACTTCACTGCTGCCTCATATGAGTTAGATCTGTTGTGCAGTGCGATCAGTGTATAGAGCGACAATGATGCTGTCTCAAGTCCTACAAAAATGAGGATCAAGTTATCAGATGCTACCATGAACTGGAAACCTGAGATCATGAACAAGAAAAGTGCAAAGAATTCAGGATATGAATACTCATGGAATCTTTTCGAGGTCAAGGCCAAAGGTATAAAGATCATTGAACCAGCAATGATCAGTAATTGAGAAATGATCGAGATACCATCTATCAGTATTACATCAAAGAAACCACGTTCATTTACATTCAATCCTAGAACCGTACCAAAATCAATGAACAGTACCAGAATAGTCAGCATGACATAAAGTGATTTATGTAAAGTTCTATTTAAAAGATCAATGATCAAAATAATCAAACCACCTACTATTGCAACAAGCATAGGTGCAAGTGTAATAAGGTTTAGACTCTCTAAACTCACATTAATAGGCTCTAACATTACTTCACCTCCTTACTTGATTTTGCAACTATTATCATATCTTTTGCCTCTTGCGTGATCGCTTTTTCATCCATAAAGCTTAACAATGCTTTTACAGAGTTATCTATTGTCTCAAGTACCGGTTTAGTATATACACCTAACCAAATTACAATCGCAACCAATGGAATAAGTGACCATGTTTCTCTGCTATTTAGATCTTTGAGTTTTTTGTTCTCTTCATTATTCAATGGACCAAAGAAAGTACGCTTCATGACTCTTAGCATATAGACTGCACCTAAGATAATAGATGTACCAGCCAAAATAGTCATTATTGGAGATACTTGATAGAAACCAAGGAGCACAAGGAATTCACCAACAAAACCGATGGTAAGTGGTAATCCGACCGATGCCATCAACATGATCCCGAAAATAACAGCAAATTTAGGCATCACAGATGCGATACCTCCAAATTCAGACATAAGTTTTGTATGTCTTCTCTCATAGATCATACCAACCAACATAAACAGTGCACCCGAAACGATACCGTGAGACAACATTTGGAATACTGAACCTGAAAGACCTTCTGCATTCATTGCAAAAAGACCAAGCATGATAATACCCATATGTGATACTGAAGAGTAAGCGATCACTTGTTTCACATCTTTTTGGGCGTATGCGATCATTGCTGTATAGATAATCATAATAAGTGATAACACTGCAATTGGTGTAATCGATAAGACTGATGCATCTGGGAACATTGGAAGTGAAAATCTTACAAATCCGTATGTACCCATTTTAAGAAGTACTGCTGCAAGAATGACCGAACCGATAGTTGGTGCTTGACCATGCGCATATGGAATCCATGTATGGAACGGGAACATTGGTACTTTAATGGCAAAACCAATAAAGAACGCTGCAAACAACCATAATTGATAATTAACAGGTAATACCAATGCATACCAATCAGTAATTGCAAAGCTCCATACACCAGTAAGGTTATGGTAAATGTATGCAACAAATAACATACCAACAAGCATAATAAGTGATCCTGTAAATGTATACAAGAAGAACTTAATAGATGCATAAATTCTAAGTGGACCACCCCATGCACCAACGATATAAAGCATTGGTACAAGTGAAAGTTCCCAGAATACATAAAAGAGAATAGCATCAAGTGCAACAAATACACCTACCATTGTCATCTCTAGGAAAAGAAGTGTCACAATCATATTTTTAATATTTTTTGTTTCACCCATACTTGCCATACCAATAAGTGTCATCAATGTTGTCATGAGAATAATGAACAATGATATACCATCAACACCAAGGTAATATGAGATTCCCATATCAGGGATCAGGGGAATCATCTCTACAAACTGCATACCTGCGTTTGACGTATCAAAACTAAACCATAACCATATAGAAAGTAAGAATTCAATTGTAGCTACAGTAATACCATAGGCTCTTGCACTCTCTTTATCTACTACAAATCCTAGCAATCCTGCAACTGCCGGGAAGAAGACCAATATACTTAAAATATTTTCCATTTTTACCCCTTAACCTATCATCGCTGAAATTGCAGCAATAACCAATAACAGTACCGCACCTA
The DNA here is from genome assembly GCF_049668085.1 of Sulfurovum sp. Taxonomy (GTDB): domain Bacteria; phylum Campylobacterota; class Campylobacteria; order Campylobacterales; family Sulfurovaceae; genus Sulfurovum. Next base: position 2,740 of record NZ_JBATIY010000103.1, read on the forward strand.
CAGCCATCCAGTTTAGATAGTTTGAAAGGTTACCTGTTTGCATATTTCTTGTTTTATCACCAGTACCATAAAGGAACTTCGCAATATTGTCTACCGTTGCATCTACTATTTTTAGATCTACCTGTGTCCAGAACTTCTCAGAGATCATCATATATGGTTTAGTGATGAATTCTTCATAGAATTTTGGTACATAATATTGATTGATAAGTAATTTATAGAAGAAACCATTTTCAACTTTTTCACTTCTTTTCCAAGCATTTTCACCTGTTCTAGCATATTTATAGTATGCATAAGCAATACCAGATACTGCAAAAAAGATAACAAGGAGACCTAAATAGATCGCAATGTGATGTGTGTGATCAGACATTTCATACTGAACAGTCTCACCTATCTGATAGATAAATGCTTTGTATTGTCCCATAAACCAACCTGTGATAATCGCAAGTACTGCAAGAGGAGACATCGCTACAAGTACAAATTTGTACATTTCATGTGGATGGAATCCTAATGCTGTGTGACGGTCTTCACCATGGAATGACAAGAATACCTGTCTAAATGAATAGAATGCTGTCATACCGGCAGTGATGACCAACATACCCCATAAGATATATGTATGTTCATTAAATGCAGTCTCAATGATCGCATCTTTTGACCAGAACCCTGCAAGTGGCGGTAGCCCGGCAAGTGCAATTGAAGCAATGGTCATATAGATCCATGTACCTCTCATCTTCTTTCTTAAGTCACCCATCTTAAAGAGGTCAAGTTCATCATGCATAGCGTGCATTACGTTACCCCCTCCAAGGAAGAGAAGTGCTTTAAAGAATGCATGCGCTGCAAGGTGGAAAAGTGCGATCCAGTAAGCACCAAGACCTGCTGCTGCAAACATATACCCTAACTGTGAAAGTGTAGAGTATGCAATAATTCTTTTTAGATCACGTTCAACCAATGCCATTGATGCCGCGTAGAATGCAACAAATGTACCAAGACAGGCAATGAAGAAACTTACGCCCGCAACCTCATCCATACTATAGAGTGGATTAGATCTAATGACCAGGAATACCCCTGCTGTTACCATCGTTGCCGCGTGGATCAATGCAGAAACCGGTGTAGGACCTTCCATTGCATCTGTTAGCCATGTGTGAAGCGGGAACTGAGCTGATTTACCCATTGCACCTATAAAGAGTGCGATAGCCGCTGTTACTAAAACAGTTTCACCAAGATAAGGGAGTTGAGCAAATACTTCATCATACTGAAGAGAACCTGTATTCCAGTAAAGAATAAAGATACCGACCAACATACCAAGGTCAGCGATACGGTTCATAATAAATGCTTCATTCGCTGCCCATGATGGAGAAATTGAAGGGTTTTCTTCTCTTGTCTGATCTGGCTTATGGTACCAAAATCCAACAAGTAACCATGAACAAACACCAACACCTTCCCAACCTATAAATAGACCAGCAAAGTTATCTGACATTACAAGTATCATCATAGAGAATACAAAAGCTGAAAGATACGAGAAGAATCTGTTAAAACTCTTATCATGATCCATATAACCGATCGCATAAATATGTACTACGGTAGAAACCAAAGTAACTACCACCATCATGGTTACAGAGATCTGATCAATAACAAAACCAAATGGGATATTAAGATCTCCGGCATTGATCCAATCCATCATTGTCACATGTACAACTGTACCTGTTGTGTAAAGGTTGTATGCCAATATTGCTGAAGCAACAAAAGAAAGACCAATAAGTGATGAACCAACAATACCAACAAATATCTTTCTTTCAGTCATTCCAAATAAAGCTGCAAAGAGAGACCCTGCAAATGGTGCAAAAAGTGCTATATATACTAAATTTTCCATTATTATCCTCTCATACTTGCTAGGTCGTCAAGATCAAGACTTCCATGTTTTTTATACAATACGATCAAAATACCAAGCCCAACTGCCACTTCACTCGCTGCAATAGCAATGATAAAGAACGCAAACATTTGACCTGTTAAATCATTATAATAATGTGAAATAGCTGCAAATGCAATATTTACTGCATTAAGCATTACCTCTGTTGCGAAGAAAAGCATTAAAAGGTTTCTTCTTCTAAGTACACCGACCAATCCAATTGAGAATATAATCGCTGATACGATCAGGTAGTGAGAAAGACCTATCATTTTTCATCCTTTACTATCATAATTTCATCATCTGCATCCATATCTTCAGTGAGACTTTGATCCATTTTCTTACCTGCTAGTATGATCCCTGCGATCATCGCTACAAGTAACATTAATGCTGCTACTTCAAATGGTACAAGGTACTTTGTAAAGAGTACCATACCGACATCTTGTGCATTTCCTACACCTTCATTCATCGGGTAAAGTGCTTGTATATTCTCAGAAAAGATCGGTGCAGAAAACATAAGTACAAGTACCAATGCTGACAATCCACCAAGTAAAAACACCAAACCATTGTTTGTATTTTTCTCTTTAATATCTCTTGTGGCATCAAAGAACATCATTGCAAATGAGTAGAGTGCTATCACCGCCCCTACATATACGATCAATTGTACTACACCAAGAAACTCTGCTCCTAAAAGGAAGAAGAACCCAGAGATAAGTACCATCGCTGATGCCAATGATGTCATTGCATAGAGTACATTCTTACTCATGACTGTGATTGAAAATAGTCCTATTGTTAAAGCCGAAAATAGGTAAAAGGCTACTAGTTCATACATTTATACTTCCCCCTAATACGCTAGTGGCGTTTTTTTAATGTTTTCATCAGCATTTGGAGATACCGCACCAAATCCATCATACTCTTGCTGTAAGTTGAGTTTGTCGATTGGTGTTAGCATATCTTCAAAGAGTGAGAACCCTGCTCTCTGCTCCGATGCATTTTCATATCTTGGACCATGTACAATAGCAAGTTCCGGACATACTTCCGCACAGTAACCACAGAAAATACAACGACCGAAGTTAATCGTATATTCACTTACTTCTTTACGTTGTTCTTCATCATATCTTGTATCCATAGAGATACAGTTAGAGATACAGATCTTCTCACAAAGTCCACATCCAATACATCTATAGTTACCCGACTCAAGGAGTCTAAGCATGTCATGGATCGCTCTATATCTAGGAGAGATAGGCATCTTTTCAAATGGATATTTTACAGTATGCATATCATTTGCGAACAATGCTTTAAGCATTGCTTTCATAACTACACCAAGACCTACAAAAAGCTCACCGTTAAATGTTCTTTTAACAACCTGCTTAAACTTTTCACCATTTGTTTTCGGACTTGTACCTACGTCAAGTTTGACATAGCTCTGCGTCCCTACATTTCTATTTTTAAATTGTTCTAAACTCATACCTACTCCCTTAAAGCATCACGTAAATTGCTGTTACAAGAATGTTAATCATCGCTATTGGCATTAAGACTTTCCAACAGAGCCACATCAACTGATCCGGTCTCACATGTGGCCATGCCGCTCTTACCCATAACATAAGGAAGAAAAAGAATCCAACCTTCAAAATGATTGTTAACCATCCAATACTGCTTTCTGCATCATACCCACCCATAAATACAACTGCTGCTATAATAGAAACTGTAATCATGTTTGCATATTCACCAATAAAGAACATACCCCATCTCATACCTGAGTATTCCGTTGCAAATCCTGAGACAATCTCTGCTTCATGCTCAAGAAGGTCAAACGGTGTTCTGTTTGTCTCTGCAAATCCTGCGATGAGGAATAGTACAAATGCAACTGGTTGATAGAACATCAACCAAACACCTTCTTCAGCTTGAAAGTTATTAAAATCAACAAATGACATAGAACCAACAATCATTATCGGTGCGATAAGAGAAAATCCAGTGATGACCTCAAATGATAGGAACTGTATAGCTGTTCTTGCTGAACCAATGATACCCCATTTATTCGCCTGAGACATACCAGCAAGCAGTGGACCGTAAATACCAGCTGCCATCATACCAAGTACGAATAATACGCCGATATTGATATCTGATGCAATAGAAGGTACAAATGTACCTCCAAGTAAAGGGATAAATTCAGGCACAGTAAAGTCTGGGAAAACAGGTACTGCAGACAATGCGATAAATGCAGTTGCCGCTGTAATAGTAGGTGCGATCATAAAGATGAGCTTATTGGCATTTTGTGGAACGATATCTTCTTTAGTGAAGAGTTTAATTCCATCTGCTGCTATCTGAAGTAAACCATAGGGTCCTACGTGCATAGGTCCAAGACGTCTTTGCATAAATGCAAGTACCTTTCTTTCTATAAATGTACCAAAACCTGCAACCGCTGAAATCACCGCCAAAATAATGATGGCTTTAATGATAACACCTAAAGCAGTGACTTCTGGTAAGTTTTCTACGAGTGTTGTTTCCATATTACACCTTTCTCAATGTTACTTTTTGATATCTAGACTCTCCAAAAAGGCCATATACATCTTTTGCAGATTTAAAATCTGGTACTTTTACAATATCGCCTTGGATCTTTTCATCCGCAACTACATCTAAAGTAATCGTTCCGTTTTCAAATACTACTTCTGCTTTTTCGCCTAGACTCTCTGCTTTTGCTGGACTTGCATAAAGTGCAAATGCTTCAAATATCTCGTGAGACTTATCTGTAAAGTCGTTAAATTGTCTAGCAGGGTTACATCTATATGCGATCTCACCATCAAGTACTGTACTTTCGTCAAATTTCTCAACTGTTGGTAATTCTACCTCTTGGACTGTCACATCAAGTCTATATCCACGATTATCTATACCATTGTTTGTAAATGCATTTGGTAAAGCATCAAACTCTACTGCTTGGAAACCTTTTGCTACTGGAAGCATCTGTGTCCAATCAATCGTCTCTTCTGGAGCACCTACAAGTGCTTTCATGATATCGTTAAGCTCATATCCCTCATACTCTAAAGCAGCATTGGTTGGAAGTACCCTTTTTGCTATTGATGTCAATGTACCTTCTTGCTGGTTCATTGCAGGCATATCTAAGTCACCATCACCCAATCCAGAGAGTCTAAAGTCACCGTTTTCGTTATACCCTACTGTGTATCCAGAACATTCATCATCAAGCTCACAGATCAATGCAACACCCAGTGCATTTGACTTTGGTGGTGTCATCACAATATCAATGTTACACGTTGCTTCGACAAGCGCTACCAGTTTAGCCAGGTTTTCTGCTTTTTCATGGAAGTAAAGGTCTTCACCGACCATCATTGAGAAAGCCTCTTTTTTCTTCATCATTTTTTCAAATGCATCATCAAATTTCTCAGAGTCTCCACCGAGTAAGTTCACCAAACCGTTAATAGTAACCGTGATCTCTTTTTCTACAGTCTCTTTTACTTTTTTAGATACTTCTTCCTCTTCTCCTGTCTCTTCATTGACAACCATCTCTTTGACCGTCTTCATCACTTGTTCTTTAACCGTTCTGGTCTCAGTACTTTTGAAGCTTTCAATATACTCTTTTACATCCGAAGGAAGTTTCTCTTTATCTGCAAATAGATCTAAAACAAGATAGAGCGCTGCTTCTTCAAGACCTGCTTTGTGAATAAATGACTCAACTGTCTTACCAAATGTAGGGATCAGTGTATCTCCTACCGGGTGGAAGTAAAGTCCTGCACCTTTATTCAGTTTTTGAACATTGTTGAATGCATACTTCATTGCAGGAGAATCATTTCTAAGTGCTGCCCCTACTGAAATAACAAAATCACTCTTTTTCATGATCGCATCTGTATCTGTTGAGTATAAAGATGAACCAGATGCTGCTGTATAGTGACCTAAGAATTTTTGAAATGCTCTTACCTCTGGGTTATAGAGTTTAAGTCCCATTTTTTCTTTCAGGGTTTGAAGCATCATCGCTTCTTCATTCGTGATCATTGCATTAAAACGAACTGTATCTGCTTTTTTAAAGGCTTCAAGTGCTGCATTGAATGCTGCTTCATCTTTAACTACATTTCTGTTTTCAAAGTCATAGGCAAAACGCGCTGAACCGTCTAATGATACAAAGTTCCATTCATTCGTTATACGATAGATCTTTTCAGATCTGTCAGCAATCGATGTTGGTTTTACTTCGTAATAAATTTGTGCACCATCACTTGAGTGTGCTGCAACAGCAGGTATTCTTCTTAAATCCCAAGCATTTGACTGGTAGACGAAGTCACGACTTACCAATGCACCAACAGGACATACTGCAAGACATTCACCACAATCTGAACAATTTGTGAATGCTGTACCATTACTCGGAGCAATCACAGACTTCTGAAGTTTGTTCCACATAGAGTATGCATCTTTTGGCATGGTGTCTTTATAGCCTTTGTCAAGCTCTGCACCACCTCTTTTAACTGTGGTGATCGCTGCATCACCTATCATGTCTTTACAGACAGTGGTACAACGTTCACATACGATACAAAGGCCTGGATCATAGTGCAATACTGAAGACCAATTTGTTGTCTCTCTTTTAGTATCTGGAATCATGTACGATTGTGAATCTACGCCTAGTTCAAGTGTATAATTCTGTAACTCACACTCTCCACTCTTATCACATACACCACACTGAAGTGGGTGATTCACATCATAGACTTCCATAATAGCTCTACGCTCTTCAAGAATATTTGGTGTCTCAGTAGTGACTTCCATACCCTCTTTCACTTTGGCGTTACATGCATATACCTGCTTACCATCTGCCTCTACCAAGCAAATACGACATGCCAGTGTCGGCGAACATCTTGTAAGGTAACATATTGCGGGGATAAACACCTCGTTAGCACGTGCAGCATTGAGGATATATTCACCTTCTTTTGCTTTGTACTCGACGCCATCAATTGAAATTGAGACCATATTATCTACTGTTTGTACTTCACTCATCGTTGTTTCCTATTTTTTGATTATTTATTTTTTCAAAAGCTAGTCTGCTAAATCTGTAAGAGGATAGCAAATCTGCACTTAATTTTATGTCAAAAACAGGATTTAAAGCAATGACTCCTTTCATATGTGTATCAATCTTAAACACACGTTTGAATTTATCTCCCCCAACTTCAAATGAAATCAACTCCCCATCTTGCAATTTTGTAGCCATTGCAAACTGATTAGAACCAAATAATTCACTCGAAATCTGCTTCTCTTCTACTGTCGGTTTTTCAACTTTGTAAGTATAAATAAGTGCACCATCATACACAGGCAAATCATCTATTTCATCCAGTGCAAACTCTTTTTTTCTCTCTTGTGGTGCCAGTTTATAGATACAATGCTTCTTTAGCCCATCACCAAGTATTTTAAAGCCTTGATCTTTTGGCAATTGATTGCTATAGTCCATAAGATTCTGCCCATGTAATCCTAAAGCATTGGCAATGCTATTTAAGCCATTTATATCCGAAGGTTGCTTGTCATGCTTCATATATACACACTTATCTCCATTGACATAAGTACCTTCTTTGCAACTATTATAGACAATACTTTGACCTTGAACCACATCGTCAAGGTCACAGATCAATGCAACTCCCAGGGCATTTTGTGCAGGAGGCACACACACAACATTCACACCTGCATATCTTTCTAACAACGCTATTAACTTTGCTATCTGTCCTGCTTTTGGATGAGTATATAGATCACTGCCTATGATCAACGATACTGTCGTTTTTTCATCTATCGTTTCATACATAGATTCAAGTTCTTCTTCGCCTACATTACTCTCTGCACTGAGGTAACCTATATCAAACTCTTCTAACATATCTTTTATATTTTTGGGAAGCGCTTTCTCTCCCAATAAGGTATATGCCAATAATGCTGCTACACCCTCTTCACTTCCTACTTCATATTTTATAAATTGTGTTATACGGCTTTGAAGTGTTGCATCTTCTATAGGATGCATATAGACAAATTTTGGCTTTTTTTCGTCCAGTATTTTACGAATTGATGTTACAGCCCCTGCACTTTCATCCTGAAACCATACGCCAAAAGATATCACTATATCTGAGCTTGCCAAGGTATCTAAATCACCTTTATAGATGTGATATCCGCTACTTCTGCCATACATTTTTAAAAAATCCTGATAACCCTTTGTTTCAGGACATATCAACCGCTTGTTCTTTTTTTCTTTCAGTAATTGTAAAATCTGTGCTTCTTCATTTGTAATATCAGCTGAAAAAACTATACTATCAACACCTTCAAAATTCTCTTTTTGATTCTCATTATTCTGCCCCATATCATCTCTTCCTTGTACTGATTCTTACCATTATATATAACCTTAGACAATACTGTATATTATATCCCCTATAAAATGCATTTGATGATTGTATTAGAAAAGTAATTAAAAAACAAAGTTTTGTGTTAAAATGTATCACTTACTATTCACATAGATAGTTTTCGTACCCTTATCCTCCTTATAAGCGGTTTTTATGTTACCTAAATTCACAACAAATCGATACTTATGAAAGTCATAACTTGATATAGATGCTTTTGGAATGATCCATGCTATAATCTCAAAATTCGATTTATAAAAGGAAAAACATGATTCATGAAGACGGAAAAATTGTAGATATCGCAATTGTTGGAGCAGGACCTGGCGGTATGGCATCTGCTATTGAGGCAAAACTGGCAGGCATTGAAAATATTCTTGTTATTGACAAAGCACCTCATCACAATGATATGATTCACAAATTTTACAAAAAAGGTAAAAGAGTAGATAAAGACTGGATGGGAATCGAGTTCAACTTTACTGGAAATGTAAGATTTGACGAGTGTTCTAAAGAAGAGTATATCGATCAAATGGATAAAAAACTAGAAAATGCTGGTGTACTTGACACATTTGAATATAACCACGAGATCGTAAGAGTTGAAAAAGGTGAAGATGGTCTTTTCTCAATCGTTTTCGCAACAGATGGTATTTCTGAATCTGTTGAAAGTGTGAAAGCTAGAAATGTAATCCTTTCTGTCGGTAGAATGGGTAAACCAAACAAGCCAAGATATAAATTCCCTAGAGAGCTCAAAGAAGTTCTAAACTTCAACCTTTCTAAAGTGCAAAATGGTGAGCACGTAATGGTAGTCGGTGGTGGTGACACTGCTGGTGAGTACGCATACGGTTTGATTGAACTGGAAGGAATGGAAGATTGTGTTGTTACACTCAACTACCGTAAACCTGATATTACTCGTATGAATCCGATCAATACTGAATCATGTACGAAATATCTTGATAATGGCAAAATGATCAATAAGATGGGTGTTGATGTAGAGAGTGTTGAACCAGGTACAGAAAGAGCGATCAAAGTAAACTTTACTGACGGTTCAACTGGTGAATATGACAGAGCTGTTTATGCACTTGGTGGAACAACGCCAAAAGATATCCTTGTGAACTCTGGTGTTAAAACCGGTGAGTGGGATGTTCCTGTATACAACGAAGCTACATTTGAAACAAATGTTGAAGGTCTTTATACTATCGGTGACGTTGTAACTGATCAAGGTAGTATTGCACTTGCATTCAACCATGCAAGTGATGCTGTAAAAAATATCGCTAAAAACTTAAAATAATTCTTCATTACCATGCTCTTTTTGAGCATGGTATGCTTTACCACATTCTTAACAAAAAAAATATAAATACTAGATAATTAAATATGGGCATTTGCAGACACAAGTATACTACTTGGTCCACAGAAGAAAGATAGGAAGCTTTTACGCTTCTTCTGAAGCTGATTCTTCAGCCTCTTGCTTAGAAGCTGCTAGTGCCTCTTTACGTGCTTTGGCATCCTCATCACTTGCTTTTTTAACTACAACAGTCCAATCAACCTCATTGAACTTAAGTGAATTCATCAGTTCATGTCCTGTCTCTTTGATCACATCTGCAGATTTTTGAATAGAAGAGAAATCACCTACTTCAAACATGAAAATACCTACTTCATCTACTTTAAGTCCTTGATCGATAAGCTCAACCATTCTGTCATAAAAATCGTCTTTTAAGTGTCTTAAATCATATCTTTTCATGGGGTATCCTTATCTGTCAACTTCACCGAATACGATATTGGTTGTACCAATGATCGTAACGACGTCTGCTATATATGTCCCTACTAAGATCTCTTGAAGGAGTCCAGTATGGAAGAAACTCGGTGCTCTACACTTCAGTCTGTAAGCATATGGCTCACCCTCTGACTTGATATAGAATCCAAGTTCACCTTTTGGTGATTCAGTTGGTACGTAAACTTCACCTTTTGGTGGCCTCATACCTTGCGTCACCAGTACAAAATGCTGCATCAATGCATAGTTTTGTGTCATGATCTCTTCTTTTGGCGCTGAGATATACTGTGGTGCATGTGCCATCAATTGAGGCTCAGTCTCTGCATACATTGGAATGAGTTGTCTGATGATACGAGTTGACTGTTTCATCTCTTCCATGTAAAGTCTAAAACGACCATAAGAGTCACATCTTTCACTCACAGGAATATCAAAGTCAAGCTCCGAGTAAAGTTCATACGGCTCTTCTTTTCTAATGTCATACTGTACACCAGAACCTCTAAGCATAGGACCTGTACACCCCCAAGAGAGAGCATCTTCAGCAGAGATAACCCCTACATCCTCAAGACGCATTTTCCAGATACGGTTTTCATTTAGCAATGCCCCATAGGTATGCTCTACTTCATGATCCACTTTATCACAGAATGCAGCGGCATTTTCTAACCAACCTGCAGGCAGATCAAGGGGTACACCACCGATACGTACTGCAGAGTGAGTCAATCTTGCTCCACAATAATCTTCCATTAGATCCATGGCAAACTCACGTTCACGGAACGCATAAAGGAATACTGACATTGCACCGACATCCAAAGCATGTGTCGCAACAAAGAAGAGGTGTGAAATAACACGGTTCAGCTCAAGTAGCATTGTTCTAATAACCTGTGCACGTCTTGGTGCTTCTATACCAAGAAGTTTCTCTACCGACAAAGCATACGCATAATTGTTTGAAGTTGATGCAATATAGTCAAGTCTGTCTGTTGTAGGCAAAAACTCATTATATGTCATGTTCTCAGCCATTTTTTCGATACCTCTGTGAAGGTAACCGATATCCGGATAGGCTTTTACAACTTGCTCACCATCCAACTCAAGTACAAGTCTTAATTGACCATGCGCAGAGGGGTGTTGAGGACCAAAGTTTATAACCATGGTATTGTCATCACGCTCAAAATTGAGGTTTTCAAAAAATGGCGTTAATTTGTTAGATACTTGCATCGTCTCCCCTATCTTCTCTCGTCTAATTGTTTAGACGCTTTTTTGTTATAGTCAACCAAGAATGTTTCACTATATTCAACTGCTTGCTCTGTTTCACCTTCAGAGATATCTGCACCGAATGGTACTTCATATCCTATTCTTGCAAAACGTTTAGTATCGTGTCTATCCACCTTACCCGGGTCTCTGTTCTCTGGTCCGATGATATCTCTATACTCTTTACCAAAGATCTTATCTACTTCATACCATGAGGCAAATTCATCCCCATGTAAAGGATATGTTTTAAGTAAAGGATGTCCTTCCCAGTCATCAGGCATAATGATACGCTTAAGGAATGGATGGTTGTTTACTTTAATACCGAACATATCGAACATTTCACGTTCTGCAAAGTTTGCAGATCTGAAAAGAGGCTGGACACTCTCGATAGCTTCACCCTCTTTAATACGACATACCACTCTTACTCTTTTGGCTTCATTTACATTTAGAAGCTGATAAAAAAGTTCAAATTCTCCGTCTTTTGCCAAATAATCTACTGCAGATTGCTCAGAGCATTGTGTATAACCACACTTCTCTTTGAGCGTTTTAAGTACAGTAAAATTTTCTGTTGCATCGATATGCACAACCAACTGTCCGATCTCTACATATGACTCTTTAGCCAAATCTCCTAATGCAGTTACTACTGCTGCAAAGTGCTCATCTTCTACTTCACTTCTTGGTACACGCGGAGCAACCCAAAATCTATCAGTATAGTAAGCTTTCCCTTGAACGTTGTCTTTTGGTACATATTTTCTCATTAGATTAACCTCGCTCTTTTACCACTTTGTGTCGTTAAGTCTTGCTTTGTATTTTTCTTCATATCTGCAGACTCTCTACGAATTTTCTTTTGAAGCATCATCAGTGCATACTGAAGTGTTTCAGGACGTGGAGCACACCCAGGCAGATAGATATCTACAGGGATGATACGGTCAACACCTTGTACCGTCGCATATGTGTTGAACATACCTCCAGTGTTTGCACATGAACCCATAGAGATCACCCATTTTGGTTCTGTCATCTGATCATACAGTCTTCTAGCAAATTCAGAGTGCTTTTTCGAAAGTGTTCCTGCCAAGATCATCACGTCTGCTTGTCTTGGAGAAGCTCTAAAGATCGTTCCCATTCTATCGAAGTCGTAACGTGATGCTCCCGATGCCATCATTTCGATCGCACAGCATGCGAGTCCATACGTAAGTGGCCAGAGTGAGTTTGAACGTCCCCAGTTTACGAGTTTGTCTACCGAAGTCAATGCTATCGGTAAGCCAGCAGAACTGGCATAATTTACTTGATGTTGTGCCATTCAAGTGCTCCTTTTTTCCATGCATATACGAAACCAATCGTAAGTAATAAAATAAATAGTAACATCTCCACGAAACCAAACCAACCAAGCAGTTTAAAATCGATCGCCCAAGGGAACATAAAGATAATTTCTACATCAAACAAGATAAACAGAAGTGCGATCAAATAAAACTGTACTGAGATCGTGTTTGGCTGTTTTGTTACCTCTGGTCCACACTCATAGATAGTCAGTTTAAGCTTTTCAGTATCAAGCCGTGCAAGTTTTCTACTTACAAAACGTGCAGCCCATAGCGTTGCTGGAAACGCCACGGCTGTCAATGCGAATAAAACAAATACACCAAAATATGGATGTTCTGTAATTACATGAGTCATTTTAATCCCTTTATTTTCATAATTCTCTCTAAAAACAAGCAAAGCTCATTTTCAAGTTTCTCGCACTTACCTTCGCCTTTGGGCTCAAGTCTTCACTTATATATTCAGTGCAGAAAATCGTCAGAATATTACTTTTATACTAGCTAAAAGATAGTTAAAATATTTTGGGTACTTAGTTCTTTATGTGATTAGTTTTTAGGATGTAACTAGATGTAACTACTAAGATACAAAGAAAATGCCGATACAATATCAAATAAAATTATTATAACTATAAGGAATGATAAATTGGATTTTCTCAAAAAGTATACCAATGTACTCTATTGGATAGCGATGGCCGGTTTGGTTTTTTGGTTTGCCTACTCAAAAGGATGGATACTTGCAAACTTTGAATCCATTGATGCTAAACAAGCCATATATTTACTTGAAAATGATGATAATGTAACCTTGCTTGATGTAAGAACGATACAAGAGTATAAAAGTGGACACCTTAGGGACGCTACGCTTATTCCTGTACAGGCACTCAGTGAGAATCTGGGTATGCTCAAGCAGGATAAAAATAAAAAGATCATCGTCTACTGTAGAGTTGGGAACAGAAGTGTTTCAGCATCCCGTATTTTAGAAGAAAATGGCTTTACACCACTCAATGTCAAAGGCGGGATCATTCAGTTAATAGGTGCAAAAGCCGAACTGGTTAAATGATCTTTTTACTTAAACCTTAAAGCCCATACTCTTCACGCCTTCAAAACTGGAGCCAAGCTCCTTCTCTATCTCTTCAAGAAAGTCTTGATTTCCAAATACACTCTCTTCCCGTACAGCTACTTTATAAGCTGTATTTTTGATTATAAGATTGATCTGTCCCCCTGTGAGCTCGTGTTTAGCCAATTCGTCTATATCAAACCCCTCTTCATAATCTGCATTCTCAGGAAGCATGAACTGCCACAGTCTTAGACGTTGTTTCTTCCCTGGTTTTTTAAACTCGATCTTATAATTGAATCGTCTTGAAAAAGCTTTATCTATATTACCAAGTAAATTGGTTGTCGCTATAAGCACACCTTCAAAGTTCTCTATCTGTTCAAGAAAAATATTTTGCATTTGGTTATGCATTTTATCAGCAGAACTTCCTGTCCCTTCACTTCTTGCACTTAAGAACTGATCTGCTTCGTTCAATAGTAAGATGGGGTCTACTTTTGCCTTTTTACTTAACTCCTTAAAGTCATCAAATATCTTACGTACATTCTTTTCACTCTCCCCTACATACATAGATAGGATCTTGGAACAGTCAAATGAGAGTATGGGACGTTTGAGGGTTTTAGCCAAACTCATCGCAGTCATCGTTTTACCTGTCCCCGCAGCGCCATAAAAAATGATACGTGCATCAATACCTTTACGTTTGTCTTTGATCCCCCATTCTCTGAGTTTTTTAAATACCTCTTTGTCAACCTGCTTCACAACATTTTGCAAGGTCTCTCTTGTTTTAGGATGCAGTACTACATCATCCAAGGTCGTTGTAGGTTTTAAATACTCAAAAAGCTCCTGTTCTTGTACCAATGCATCCAACTTTAGCTTTGTTACCTTCTTACTTTTCTTAGGGTGTATAATGCGCTGCATGACCTCTTCTTGCAGATAAAAAGAACGGCTTACGCCACCAAACATATTAAGTATCTCCTCATAATCAATAATATCATCATTGATAAGCCTTGCTCCATCTTCAAGCAAAGCACGGTTTTTGATCTTTTCATACTCATCAAAGCTGATAAGTTCTATCAGGGTGTTCATATCTCTAAATAGCCCTTCTCCCCCACTATATTCTTCTTTTAATAAGGCTAAAAAGATACGTTTTTCTTTTTCATCAAGTTCTTTTTCTTTAAAGAACTCCTCCACAACGATGGGTGTTTCTGTCATTTTTACACGTTCTTCTATCCGCTTGGTAAGAAGTGTCAATTTATTTTTGAGACGTCCTATACTCAATGAGTTATCTGCAAAACCTTGTTTAAATGTAGATATTTTATGTAAAAGTGAGACCATGTCAAACTGGTCTTGAAGATATTCCAGATGATCAGTATAGGGTTTGACCTCAGGAAGAAATATCTCCAATGATCCCTCTTCAAGAAGACGCAGTAAGGAGATACTTGGTGTCACAGACGTACTTAAAAGTTCTAATTTGGATGTCTCATGCGCTTTGACCTGTCCAAAACTCACTTGTATCATCCAGCCTAGATCCAAAAGATTTTTAACCAATCCAAGTTTTTCCAAATACTTATATCCCTCTGAGGAAAAATTGTCTTGCAATATCTCCAACACAGAGACCTCTTCCAGCCCGGCCACATAACGTTTACACACATACTGTACCAAAGAGGCTTCTTCTTTGGTACATTTTAAATGCTCAAAAATAGATGTTTTGGTTACATCTTTTGTTTCAATAAAGTCAATAAGGTGTTTCAATAAGTGTTCCTAATAGTTGATAATAATTTGAGTATAACAAATATTTGCTATACTTTGAGTAATATATTAGCTAGTAAAAAAGGAAAATAGATGCCTGTAGTTTTCGCATATGCTACCATAGAAAGTGAATCTTGGCTTTATGGCCAATATATTCAATATGTGAGCGAAATAAAATAAGAAATGGGTCTATTTAATAATCTTTTTTATAAACCTCTTTCAGCACAACTCACTATCACTTCAAGCAATGGATTTCACCTTAGACCCGTTGCACAATTTTCCTCTTTAGCCAAATCTTTTTCCTGCCAAGTCACTGCTACTTTTGATGGCAAAACGGTCGACACTAAAAGTGTCAATACATTACTTTCACTCTCCTTAGAAAAAGGGGATACTTTTACACTCATTACCCAAGGGAAAAAAGCAGAGGAAGCACTTAAAGAACTTCATCTGCTTTTTGAAACACTGATGCATGACGATAAAGAGATCCAAAAGATAGAAAAAACCGATTATCACTATGAAGGTTCTGTGATTGAAGGTGAGATCATCTCTAAAGGCATTGCTATGGCTCCGACATTTACCTATCGTGCCGAAGAGAAACAGCATAAAAGTGAGATGGGATTTAAAGATGCGCTCTCTAAAAGTATAAAGGAGTTAGAAACACTTTATAGCGATAACAAAGAAGATGAAAATGCTGGTATCTACCTTGCACAAAAAGAACTTCTCTCTTCCCTAGGGGTCAACTGTCAAACCTTGGCAGAACTTGAAACACAAGTTGAAGAAGAATCCAAAAAAATTTTAGGCACACAATTTGACTCTAAAAGAAGTGATTATCTAGACATACTCCAACGTGTGAAAAAACATTTGGGATTAGAAATAAAAGTCATTTTCCCTGACACCCCTTTTATCCTCCTATGTACAGATCTGCTTCCTAGTGAGATCGAACATCTGCATCAGACAAAAGTTGCAGGGGTGATCCTAAAAGAGACTTCCATTAACTCTCATACTGCTATCTTGCTTCGTGCTGCCGGTATCTGTTCTCTTATTGCAGATACTGAACGTATCATCGAGAATGAGACTGCCATACTTGATACCCATGCTGGAGTGCTCGTTCAATCTCCAACTGCTGATGATCTACAAAAAGCAACGGAACGTTTGAAAAAAGACGATGCACAAAAATCACTCAATGCAAGTAAACGTTTTAAACCTGCAAGCACGCAAAAAGGCAAACAGATTAACGTCTTTGCCAATGTTGCAGATATACACAGTGCAAAAATTGCTAAAGAAGAAGGTGCTGAAGGTATAGGTCTTTTACGTTCTGAATTTTTATTTAAATCCGTAAAGCCTTCCCTGGAAGAACAACAAAAAGCATACAAAGAGATCTTTGACACTTTTGACGATATCACTGTAAGAACACTTGATGTAGGTGGAGACAAAGCCCTGCCTTATATACAAATACCTCAAGAAAGCAATCCTTTTTTAGGGATACGTGGCGTACGTCTATTCCATACGCATCCAGAACTCTTAGAAGAGCAATTGTATGCTATGTTCCTGGCGGCTGGTAACAAGCCAATAAAGATCATGTTCCCCATGGTAAGTAGTGTAGAAGAGTTTATTCAGACAAAATCCTTTGCCCAAAAAGTAGCTCAAAAATATCAACTTGATATTTCAAATCTTCTCTTTGGCATTATGATAGAAGTACCATCTGTACTCTTCTTGCTGGAATCATTTAATGATGTAGTAGATTTTTATTCTATAGGTACCAATGACCTTACTCAATACCTTTTTGCCATAGAGAGAACACATCCTTCACTTAAAACGAATGAACTCTCACCTGCAGTCTTTTCTGCCATTGAAAGTATCCTTCAGAAAACAACGAAACCTGTAAGTATCTGTGGTGAATTGGCTGCAAATAAAGCGGCTATAGCAAAACTTTTGCACTTGGGTATCGAAACTCTCAGCGTTTCACCTAAAAGCATTGCTCAAACAAAGGAAACAATACGATATGCTTAATTTATTACAAAGAATCGGTAAAGCACTGATGACACCTATTGCAGTGCTCCCTGTTGCGGCACTGCTACTTCGTCTAGGTTTTGGAGATATATTTGACGGTCAAATAGCCCTTATTATGAAGAGTGCTGGAGATGCTGTCTTCTCTCATCTTGATCTTCTTTTCGGTATAGGTATCGCCTATGGATTGGCTAAAAACAATGATGGTGCAGCAGCACTTTCAGGGGCGATTGGCGTGCTCATTGCCAAAGCCGTTTACTTAAGCATTGACAAAGATGTCAACATGGGTGTGTTTGTAGGTATCATCATCGGTGTACTCGCAGGTACACTCTATAATCGCTATCATGCCATTAAACTCCCTGAGTTTTTAGGCTTTTTTGGAGGAAAACGTTTTGTGCCTATTATTACAGCGGTCTCAGCCATAGGAGTTGGTGTCATTGCTGGATATTTTTGGCACTTTGCACAAAGCGGTATCGATGCATTTTCAAATGCCATTATTGGGTTAAATGAGATAGGTACATTCATCTATGGTACACTTAACCGACTGCTTATCCCCTTGGGACTGCACCATATACTTAACTCCGTGTTTTGGTTCCAACTAGGAGAATACACACATATGAAAGATGGTGTAGAAGTCGTTGCCAATGGCGATCTGCATCGTTTCTTTGCCGGTGATAAATCAGCAGGTATCTACATGTCAGGTTTTTATGTGGTGATGATGTTCGGTCTACCTGCAATGGCCTTTGCTATCTACTTAAATACACCAAAAAGCTCTCGTAAAAAAGTAGGTGCCATTTTAGCAGGTGTTGCATTTACCTCTTTTCTCACAGGTATTACAGAACCATTGGAATTTCTCTTTTTATTTGTAGCACCGCTGCTTTTTGTTTTGCATGCCATACTAACCGGACTAGCCCTTGCTATCGCTCAGATGTTGGATATTCATGCAGGTTTTGGCTTTTCAGCAGGTTTTATAGATTATATGATCAATTATAAACTTGCAACAAACCCTTTACTCATACTTCCATTAGGTGCAGTATTCGCTTTCATTTATTTTGTTGCCAGTTATTACACGATCAAACTCTTTAAACTCAAAATATTTGATGAGACCAATACTGACAAAGCCGTGAGTAAAAATGATGAAGCCCTGGCATTTATAGAAGCTTTGGGAGGCATGGAAAATATCACTCATACCGATGCATGCATCACAAGACTCCGTATGTCAGTCAATGACAGCAGTATCCTCTTAGACGAAACATTCATAGCTCTTGGTGCTAAAGGTGTGATTCGACCAGACAAAAAGTCTATTCAAATTGTTTTGGGAACAAGAGCTGAAGGTGTGGCAGAGTCTATCAAAGAGGCTTTAGACTAAACCTCCATCCTTTCCAGTGATATCCTTAAGAATATGATAGGCGTGATTGACCGCCTTGGCGATAGAACCACCACTCTTATAAATGATATCTCCTGCGACATAGAGTCCTTTGACACTTGTCTCATAGCTCTCGTTTGTTACAGGTAGATCGTGTTCATCCACTTCTATGCCTGAGTTTATGAAAAAATCTATCGGTGTCGTACCGCCAAGTGCGTAGATGACCCTGTCATAAACAGTATGATAGCCATTGGTATAATTAACCTTGACCCTTCCCTCTTCATTCTCTATAGATTCTATATCCGTACTGTATCTTACACGTAATTTCTCTTCTTGATCGTAGCGTTCTATCGTCTCTTTATTTATATCATTCACTCTGCTAAAGCTCTCTTTACGATAGGAGAGTGTCACATCATTTAGATTGCTCAGTTCAGATGCATACTCTACCGCTGAGTCACCGCCGCCTACGACCAGTATCTTCTCCTGACCATGGGCATTATAAGGGTTAAAGTTAACCACCTTTTTGATGGTTGGAGGGATCTTGTAGTCTGGTTTATTGGGTTTTCCCATCTTTCCTATAGCTACAATGACATTTTGGGCAAAATAAGTGCCTTGAGGGGTCAAAATAGAGAAGCCCCCTTCTTCCTCTTTGAGGACCCTATCCACTTCACACTCAAAAAGTGCATCGATCCCATCATGGTCAAGCAGTGATTCAAAGTGCTGCAGTGTACTCTCTTTGGTCCCATCGAAGAACTCAACATTCCCTTCAAACTCTATAGTCTGGCCCTGCCAGTTTCTGTCTACTCTTTTGGCATCTTTATAGTACTGTCTGATAGTTTGTGAGTGGTTCTCGCCCTTTTCGATAAGCAGTATCTTCTTCATGCCAAATAACGAAGCCTCTACAGCCGAAGCAATACCGCCAGGCCCACCACCAACGATAATAAGATCATATTGATTTTCCATACTGATACCCCCCTCTCTAGAAATGGTTTTTTCATTATAGCACAAGAGGGAAGTAAACAAGCAGAAGATTTTTAAGCGTTGATAACCGTTATGCTACTTGATTGTTCGCTAGTATTTTTAATAGAGTTATTTTTTCTCATCTTTTTTTTGATCTTTATCTTTCTTTGGCATCTTAAGTACAATAACGAATACAACCAGTACCAAACCATAGATAAGATAGTGTGATATTTCGTAGTGTTGTGGCATTAGTTAACCTCCATAATCATATCTTGGGTTTTTACGATACTTAATCGCTTTTCAATACTTTTTACATCACTTCCCTCGGAGATGATCACAGGCGTGATAATATCTTTGGCATGTTCACGGATATATGCCAGGTCAACACGAATGATGGGATCTCCCGCTTTGACCTCATCACCCTCATTTACAAGTCTTTCGAAACCTTTTCCTTCAAGGGCCACAGTCTCTAACCCAATGTGTACCATCACCTCTAAATCCTTTGGGCTCTTGATACTGTATGCATGGTTCGTAGAAAATATTTTTGTCACTGTACCCTCTATAGGTGCAGTAAACACATCTGACATAGGGATGAGTGCTACACCATCACCCACAAGTTTTTGAGAAAACACTTCGTCATCCACACTCTCAAGTGCGACCACCTGACCATCTGCAGGTGAGTATATCTCTCTTACTTTACGTTTTAAAAATCCAAACATCTATCTACCCTTTATACTTTACTTCACCACCGACTATAGTTGATATAATACTAAAGTTTTCATCAAAAATGACTATATCTGCATCATACCCTTTTTTGAGTTCACCCTTATTGATACCAAGTTTACCCGCAGGTATTTTTGTCGCACTATTCACAATTTCAACAATGTCCATCGAAGTGTGTGCTTTCATATTGGCCAATGCATCATTCATTTTCAGTACAGACCCGGCAAGTGTTCCATCTTCCAATACAGCCTTGCCGTCATTGACTTCAACCCTTCTCCCCCCTAGATCATACGTTCCACACTTCATACATCCTGCTCTCATAGCATCTGTAATAAGTATGAGCTTCTCTTTTTTGATTCTCTGTACCAGTTCAAGAACAGAAGGATGTGTGTGTACCAGATCTGCAATAATGTCACAGGTCATATCAGAATCAAACACTGCACCCACAATACCTGGTTTTCTATGATGATACGGGTTCATAGCATTGAACAGATGGGTTGCATGAGATATCCCCCAGGCAAAACTCTCTTTGGTCTTTTCGTAACTTGCATCAGAATGTCCAATGCTTAAAATAATATCTGGAAACTCTTTTGTCAATAGCTTTACAAAATACTCACTTCCTTCTATTTCCGGTGCCAATGTGATCATTTTTATTTCTGCCAAATAGTTTTCAATAAGTGCTAAATTAGCTGTTTGTACATACTCTTTATCTTGAGCACCATGTTTAGAAGCGTTGATAAAAGGCCCCTCAAGATGAATACCTAGTATGTTCGCACCTGTAACCTTGCTAGCATGAAGTTGAATATTTTGTAAAGCCTTGTCAATATCTTGATCTGACATGGTCATCGTTGTAGCTAAAAAAGAAGTGGTTCCTGTTTGAAGAAGCGTTGAAGAGATAGTTTCCAAGGTATCAGGTGTTGCATCCATCACATCTGCCCCACCATTTCCATGTATGTGCAGATCTATAAACCCTGCACTAACATACGCACCATTGGCATCTATGATGTCAACCTCGTTCATATCTATCTTATCTACTATATCAATAATTTGATGGTCAAATAAAAGTATTTTCCCTTCAATAAACCTGTCATTTAAAAGTATCTTAGCATGAGTGATGGCTTTCATTTTATTGTCCTATCTGCATGGATCTGCTGCAAATAATAAAGATTCAGAGTGAAAACAACGAATTCTTGTTGTTTTCCGATCACACTTCCTCCCTAAGACTCTCTTTGAGCACACGCTTGAGTACTTTACCTGTGGCATTTTTGGGTAAGGCAGAGACAATATGGATCTGTTTTGGTATCTTGTAATTTGCAAGATGTTCTCTCATATATTTTTTCAAACCTGCTTCATCAAGTAACGCTACATTCTCTTCAAGTTCTACATATACAACCGGCACCTCTCCACTCTTTTCATCCACAATACCTATCACAGCAGATGAAGCGACGCCTTCAAATACATCTACAATTTCTTCTATTTCTCTAGGGTAGATATTGATACCTTTTGAGATAATGAGATCTTTTTTTCTATCTACAATGAACAGAAACCCTTCATCATCCATATACCCTACATCACCTGTCAGTAACCAGCCATTGATGATGGTCTCCTCTGTTGCGGTAGGACGATTAAGATACCCTTGCATTACATTATCACCCTTGACGATAATGTCACCTATAGCGCCACGGTCCACTTCATTCAAATCTTCATCTACGATCTTTATCTCATAACCATAGAGTACTGTTCCTACTGAACCAGGTTTTTGTTTTTTAAACGTATTCATACTTACAGCAGGACTTGCTTCACTCAGTCCATACCCTTCGAGTAACGTCGCTCTTTTAAACTTCTTTGACATCGCGTCAAGTGTTTTAGGCTGTAATGCAGCTGCACCGGATATAAATGCACGGATATTGTTAAACCACATAAAATACCATGGAAGCTTTGCTTTAGCCAAAGCATTATAGACATCTGGTATTCCAAAGAAAAGTGTCACACGTTTCAGCAACGTCTGTTTAAAGATATTTGAAAAAGGCTGGATCGATTTGATGATCACAATACTCATCCCTATATACATTGGCAGCATAATACCGATCGTAAATGTAAATGAGTGGAACATCGGTAAAAATACAATACCTCTATCTCTAGGTTTTACCTTGATCGTCTTCTCACCAGAACGTGCATTTGAAAAGATATTCTTATGGCTCAACATCGCACCTTTAGGTTTACCTGTTGTTCCTGAAGTATAAATGATAACAGCTGTGTCTTCCAGCGCAGTGGATGTCTGTGCTACAGAGGACTCTGTCTCTAATGCTTCATCAAAAGAGTAATGCTGTTCACCCTGTGCACTCTTATTATCTTCCCATAAAATAAACTGACATAAGTGACTCGCTTTACTACTGTTAACAACCTTCCCATGCACTGCAGATGCTATAAGCACAGAAGAACCACTGTCTTCTAAAATATAAGTCAGTTCATCTTCTTTCAAAAAAGTATTAATAGGTACAATGATCGCACCTAATTTTGACGCTGCGAATATACTATAGACAAACTCCGGAGAATTACGTAAAAAAAATGCGACTTTATCCCCTCTTTTTACACCTTTTTCTGCAAGAAAGGCAGCAAGTTTATCGACTGCTTCTAGTATATCTGCATAGGTGATCTTCTCATCATCCACAAAAAGAGCGACTTTTTTACCGCGCTTTTTCGCCTGAAAGGTGATCAGCTCATAAAAGTTATTAAACTTATAGTCCATTCTAGTACTCGTATGCCACGCCTATCGTTGTTAAGAATGCGCCACCTTCACTAAATCCACCACCATTCGCAAGGATCAGATTATCCGCAACACCAGGAGTTACACTACGTGCCTCTTTGCTATCATACAGGAATGCTGCACCCCAAGAAAGATCTTCTGTCTGCTGATATCTGAATCCCATTGAGAATATCTTTGCATCACTATCAGGAAGTTCAAACCCTATCGTCTCTGTAGGCACAGGCGTTTCATCGATAGCAAACCCCATCATTGCAGTGATTTTGTTATCCATTTCGATAGTTGCCCCTACTCTATATGTATTTGTATCTTTCCAGTCTTTTGGAGATATTGGAAGAGGTGTTCCTACGAATTCCAGTGTTTCATACGCTGACCAGTATGTTCTCTCATAATTAAATTCAAGAGTGAATTTATCATTCCATGTTTTAGAAATTGCAAGGTTCAATGCTGCAGGTAACGGAACAGTTACACTGGCATCCATACTGGTTCCATTTATAGTAGCTGTTCCCTCTTCCTCTAATTCTATTTCTGATCTATAGGTTACTGCCAGGTTGATATCAGACGTTGGCTTATATGTCATCGCTAAGTTATAACCAAATTCAAATGTATCCCCTTCCAAATCTACTACAAGTGGAATCCCTATACCTGTTGCATCATTTTTGACAACACCTTCACTATAGATAAATCTTAAACCTGCACCAACAGATAGTTCATCCGATATCTTATATGAAGCAGAAGGATTAACTTCTACCACCTTTAATGTGAACTCTTCTGCAAATGCTTTTTGATATGTTGTCTTCCATCTTTTAGTCAATCCGCCTGGAGCGACCATACTTACACCCCATCGAAAATCACCTATAGCTGGTGCGACATAGTGGAAAAATGGAATAAGTATATCTTCTGTCTCAGACTCACCTGAAATTGGGTCCGTTAATGTGTAAACATTTGAAGGTAAATGTGCAAGTGTTAATCCACCTTCTACATAACTCCTCTCTGCATCCATAAAAGCCATATTTGCAGGGTTATGATAATTCGTATCTGCCCCTGTAGTATGTGCAACATATGCTGCTCCTAACGACATCGAATTCAATGACTGCTCCGGAATTTTATATCCTCCTGCCATGACAACCGAACTTGCTATTGCACTAAGTGCCAAACCTTTTACTAATATTCCCATTTCTTCTCCCTTTTTTTGATTAACATACTCCTTGAAGTGCAGCAAAGCTACACTTCAATTGCCCCGCTAGGAAATGCCCTTGGGGTACCTCCCACTAAAGCCTCGTCCTCGACTCGGAAAACAATCTTTAGTTATTCAATCAAAGCGTATAATGCTCTGATCTCCTCTGCCCAAATTGACTCATCAATTGTTTCCAAGACAAGTGGTATGTCATCCATACGCGAGTCATTCATTATAAATCTAAAAGCATCCCATCCGATCTCTCCCTGACCTAATGAGTGATGCCTGTCCACACGAGAGCCTAAAGGAGGCTTAGAATCATTGATGTGCATTCCCATCAGGTACTCACTTCCCACGATCTTATCAAAGCTGTTCCATGTTTCATCATAGGTTTCTCTGGTACGGATATCATATCCTGCTGTAAACATGTGACAGGTATCGATACAAACGCCTACGCGGCTTTTGTCTTCTACCTTATCTATGATATGTGCCAAATGTTCAAATTTGTACCCAAGATTGGAACCTTGTCCTGCAGTATTTTCAATGACAAGTTTTACATTTGAATCTGGAGTAGCTTCAATGGCTCTGTTGAGTGAATCTCCTATCACATCCAAACATCCCAATTCAGCCTGCATAAGCTTATCCATATACTCCGGGTCTTTTTTAGCGATCTTTGTCAAATGAGATCCTGGATGAAAGTTTAATCTATCCAACCCTAAAGTACGACAACGCTCTAGTTCATCTATGAACGCATCTCGTGATTTTTCAAGTTTTTCTACTTCAGGATGTCCTAGATTTATAAGGTAAGAGTCATGAGGTAAGATATGTTTAGGCAAGATACCTGAAACTTCAAGATTTTTGTGAAACGCATCTATTGTTTTTGTTTCTAAGGGTTTTGCTACCCACTGTCTTTGGTTTTTGGTAAAAAGTGCGAATGCTTTCGCTCCTATTGCCATAGCATTAAGTGGTGCATTATCTACACCCCCACTGGCACTGACATGTGCTCCGACAAATTTTGCCATTTTAAAACCTTAGTATTGTTTTTTGACTTTTATAAGTATTGCATTGATTGTATCATGGAAAATAATTTGATTATTTAAAACACTATAATCGATATTATATTTATCTTTTTTTACTATTTTTTGTGTAAACCCGTTACCCTTTGTTTCTAACCCTGCACCATCGAACACTGATTTTCCTCTAAAAACATTCTCTAATATATCGTCTGGATACATACTATTTAACACTTTTTTATTGAAGGTACTTCTACTCATACATTCCAAAAGACTCATACAAACAGATGTTTCAGAGATTTCTAAAGTCATCAATGCCTGTCCGCTACCGTAGATCTCTACTTTCATCTCTTCTTCATTTTCATAAATAAAACCCATATCTGCATATTTGAATGTAGGTGTTTTAAACATGATGAATGCAGCATTTTGTTTGACATATTCTTTAGGGGCACATGCAGAGAAAAGAAACCCCATTATTAGAAGCGAAACTGTTCTTTTAAAATTCATTTATTTTTCCATTTTTTTAGATAAATTATACACTATTTAAGAGATTTTTAAGCACCCTATCTATATAATCCCATCCACAAGTTACAGATGGCCCCATCGTCTAGCGGTTAGGATCCATGGTTTTCATCCATGTTACAGGAGTTCAAGTCTCCTTGGGGTCACCATTTTATAGCTTGTAAACTTTTCAATATTTGTGGCCCCATCGTCTAGCGGTTAGGATCCATGGTTTTCATCCATGTTACAGGAGTTCAAGTCTCCTTGGGGTCACCATTTAGTATTTTACTACATGATCTTAATTTTATACAAAACCCCACATTAATAAAAATAAAAGTGAGTCTTTACATGTTTCGTCTATTTTATATCACTATACTACTCATATTGCCTTTACAAACCGTTGCATCTACCTTTTATACGGTCCGTATTGCTGTTTACAACAATGCTGATACTTTGCAACATGAGTTAAATAAACTCTCTCCAACATTAAGAAAAACGATCCAGATCAAAAAAAGAGGAAATCAGCACGTTGCATCTTCTGTCCAAACGGATAAAAAAGAAGCCCTACAAAAACTTTTACCTTCTTACCAAAAAGTCTTTCCTGATGCCTTTATCTCATCAGAACAGACACCGGATGTAAACACAACAGAGAGCAATAGAACGATCCAAAAAAAAGCACAAACAATTGAGCAAGTTCCGCAGGTAGCCACTCAAGAGCCTATAGAAGTCAACAACACAGTGACC
>NZ_JBATIY010000104.1:0-1961 GCF_049668085.1 Sulfurovum sp.
TGCCAACACTATTGAACCGCGTGACCCAGGTTATTATTATTATCCTGAAACGAAAAGCGAATGGGTGATGGCCTTTGCGGACAACGATTCGTATTTCTTAAAAGATGGCGCTAGACGTATGGACTCACGTTTATGGATGCACTACAATGCAGTGGTTGTAACGCCGGCTATGGCAGTAACAACACCAGGTATCGGTTCACAATATGCGATTGCCGGTATGGACTCTAAACACCAAGCCCTAGATGGAGCGAAAACCTATAAACTACACCTACCACCGAAATTTCCTGTAAAAGACAACTGGTCGGTGACTATTTATGATACGCAAACCAGATGTATGCTTCAAACTGATCAGCCATTTGCGGGGATTAACAGCTTAAGCGGAAAAGTAAAAGAAAATAAAGATGGATCTATAGATGTTATTTTTGCACCGACACTTCCAAAAGGTGTTAATGAAGGTAACTGGATTCAGACGATTCCTGGTAAAAGTTGGTTTATTTTACTTCGGGCTTATGGCCCACTACAACCATGGATAGATAAAACATGGAGACCTAGTGAACTTGAACTTGTTAAATAACTGAGACTGAATGAGACGAAGTGGTGTAGTAACTATACCACTTCCAGACAATATACTTAGAAAAGGAAGAAAATGAATACTAAATTACTAGTAAAACTGACAATGACAGGACTGATGGCAGCCAGTATGCTTACACAGGCTTCTGCTAGTCAAACACCAAGTATCTTTGACATTGCAGCTGCGCAAAAACCGCAAGGTTCAAAAGACTTCAATCCGGCAGCGGCGAATATACAAAGTCGATTTGGGGATCTAAAATTCCCAGGTGGCTACCCAACGGAAGATACTGTGCAAAAGGTCTACGACGAACTAGACCTACAGCGTGCGACACAGTTGTATCTGGATATGTATCCAGCACTCTCTATGCGCGGAATGATGCTAGGAACGGCACGTGATTACGGCGCAAAGAACAGCTCATATATTTCGGTGACAGCTGACCGACTGGATTCAAAGGCAATGTGGCTAACCGGTAATACGGAGAGTATCTATGCCATGCTTGTGTTTGATCTCAAAGTAGACGGTCCTACAGTTTTTGAAGCGCCCGCCGGATTGATGGGCCCTGTGGACGATGCAAACTTTTTGTTCGCCTTTGATATTGGACCTACAGGTAAAGATAAAGGTAAAGGAGGAAAATACCTCATTCTTCCTCCTGATTATGAAGGTGATGTTCCTGAAGGATATTTTGTATTTAAATCTCCGACGTATCGCCTTTTCTCATTTGTTCGTGCCAATGCAGCGGTGGTTGGAACGGGTGAAAAAGCGATGGAATACTTTCGTAAAAATGCCAAAGTCTATCCATTGAAAACTGGCCCGCGTAAAGGTAAATTTACCAATGTGACAGGTGTTCCGATCAATACACTGGTTCCTGAAGATGCAAGCGCTTTTGAATGGATGCATGACATCATCAACTATGAACCGGCCGAAGCTTTCGGTAAAGAAAAACTGGGACGTCTTGCATCTATTGGTATCGTCCAAGGCAAGCCGTTCAAGCCCGATGCACGTATGAAAAAGATTTTGGATCAAGCAGCTAAAGATGCTGTGGCAATGTCACGTGTCATTGCATTTGACAGTCGTCAAGCTATTGCAAAAGTCTATCCGAATCGTATGTGGGAGAGTCCTTACATCGGTGACAGTTCAAGTTTCGATCCAGATGGTTACTTTAATCTAGAGTCACGAACAACATTTCACTTTACGGCTGATGGTATCACGCCTTCAATGGCAGCTCAGATGCCGGACGGATTGGGTTCGAGATACCAGACTACTTACAAAGATAAAAATGGTAACTTCCTTGACGGTAATAAAGTATATAAACTAAACATGCCACCAAATGTTCCTGTTAAGCTATTTTGGGCTGTGACAGTTTACAATACATGGACCCGCTGTGTAGTAG
>NZ_JBATIY010000105.1:0-2703 GCF_049668085.1 Sulfurovum sp.
CTCTATACCGGATACAAGATAGGTAGCTAATGTTGGAAATGGTATGGAAACATTTTCAAACCATGTTGCAGTCTCTTTTAAATAATTCACTTTCAGTAGTGCAGGCATAGAAAAACCGTATGCTATCACCAAACGCAAAATTAAAAGAATAAGGTTTCTAGGATAAGACAGAAGTACAGCAACCTCTCCCATAAAATCTTTCATATATTTCCCTTTCAAGATGAGTAATATACTTCTTGGATAAGTATATATTTTAACGTTGCATTAATTGTGAACAAAATGCTATCTCTTTTTAGAACTAAAACGACACTCTCCCAAGGTAATAATTTTACCTTTTTCGACCTGAGAAAGAATATATTTCAGCGTACCGTCATTATCTGTCTCAGGCATCTCCTCTTCTATCATACGTAAAGCATCTTTATAAGTAGTTTTTTGCCAACTTTTCTCATAGATATATTGTGTATATAATTCCAAATATTATATCCAGCCAAGTTCAGCAAATATAGGTTCCATTTCCATCCACCAGTTTTCAAATCGTACAGCAACGTCATTGACCACTTTCTCTTCACTCTTCCACTCTTGAAGTTTTTCCAAGATCAGTGGTTTACTCTCGACAGATATTCTTTCTGATCCTTCTACTTGCGTGATTACTTCTTCAATTTTATTTTTCATATTCATATCCTTTGTTTTGTATTTTATCCAATCTGCAGATATTGTCAATATCCATTAAGTATAGCTATGAGATAATCACCATACTAGAAAACCTAAGGATAGAGTTATGTCTACACAATTTTTCCAGGATTTCATCAAAAAAGAATCAACTCCTGGAATTCTACTGATCATCGTTACTATTTTAGCATTGTTTTTAGAAAATACTTTTATGCATGATTTCTATACAAGTTTTTTACATACACCTGTTGAAATACGTTTTGGAGATCTGCAGATAGCTAAACCTCTCCTTCTGTGGGTCAATGATGGGCTTATGGCAGTTTTCTTCTTTGTCATCGGCCTTGAAGTTAAACGTGAAGTAAAAGAGGGGCATCTCTCTTCTCTCTCTCAGATCACCCTTCCCGGTATAGCTGCTATTGGAGGTATGGTTGTACCTGCTTTGGTTTTCATCGCTTTTAACAAAGGGGAAGAGTTTTCTATGAACGGTTGGGCTATCCCTACGGCTACAGATATTGCATTTGCATTGGGTATTCTCTCTTTACTAGGTAACCGCGTACCAGCCTCCTTGAAAATATTTTTGATGGCATTGGCTATTATTGATGACTTAGGTGCCATTTTGATCATCGCATTCTTTTATACCAGTGAGCTTTCTACCATATCTATTATCATAGCTGGGATATCTCTTCTGGTATTATTTATCATGAACCGTATGGATGTTGCCATAAAATCAGCCTATATCGTCGTAGGAATTATTCTATGGGTTTCTGTACTGAAGTCTGGGGTGCATGCGACACTAGCAGGAGTAGCACTTGCCTTTATGATCCCTATCTCTTCCAAAGATAAAGAAGGAAACACATTCTCCATGACAAAAGAGATGGAGCATGATCTTCACAAATGGGTTGCATTTATGATCTTGCCTCTTTTTGCTTTAGTCAATGCCGGTGTAGACCTTAAGGGAATCTCCATAGAGGAGATGGCAGGTCCTGTCCCTATGGGTATCATGCTTGGACTCTTTGTTGGTAAACAGGTAGGTGTCTTTGGTTTCTCCTGGATAGCCATAAAAATGGGATGGGCCTCTTTACCAAAAGATAGCAACTGGATCTTACTTTATGGTGTCAGTATCTTGACAGGGATAGGTTTTACGATGAGTCTCTTTGTAGACACACTGGCGTATAATGATACACAGATCTACCATTATGCTGATAAACTTGCGATTCTAGTTGGCTCCTTCCTCTCAGCCATCGTAGGATATCTCATTTTACATTTAAAGGCACCCAAATAATCCCTTTTTAGAGACAGGAAGACTTTATAGAGATCAAAGTCTTTTTGTTCTATCATATAGATAGGTAGTAACCTTAAAATATTAAACTTAAAAGGATTGAAAATGATCAAAAAGAAACAAGTTAAAAAGATCGTCAAAAAAGAGATGGACAGCAGATTCAAAAAAGAGTTAAAGCAAGAGATCAAAAAGCATATCAAAGACTATAAGAAAAAAGAAAAAGCAGAAAAAAAGAGCAAGAAAAAGAAAAAATAGACCTCTAACTTACCCCTGGTTCATGAATGAGCAGGGGTAGAATTCTCCTCAACTACCCAAGATATATCACCTCTTCCGGTTCAACTATATGGGCTTTTTTACCCAAAGCATTTTCTATCACACTGCGTAAGATGACCTGCTTATCTTCTTCTCCATGAATAAGGTATACACGGTATAGATCTTCCATTTGTGATATCCATTTGATAATACCATTTTGATCAGCATGAGCAGAAAATCCATTGATCGTATGTATGTTTGCTTTGATAAGTATATCTTCATGAAAGATCTTGACCCAACGTGCACCGTCAACAATGTGACGTCCCAAAGTACCAACCGCCTGATACCCTACAAATATCACGGCATTTTTAGGGTTCCAAAGACGATTTTTAAAATGGTGTATGATTCTTCCACCCGTACACATACCGCTTCCTGCAATGATAATAGCACGGCTGTTTACTTCATTGATAGACCTGGATCCTTCAACATCAGGTGTATAGATA
>NZ_JBATIY010000106.1:0-7371 GCF_049668085.1 Sulfurovum sp.
ATACATATCTGTAACCAACAAACCCTTAACGACATGTCCTTTCGAGATATGTCTTTCTTTAAGATTGTTGGTCACTGCTTTCCCAAGACCTACAGTAGCTACGTTGGCATCTATCGCATAGAATTGATCATCCGATGTCAACGTAGCTTGTACCTTCCCCACTTCACCGACGATACCAAACTCTACACTGTAATGGGCTTTAATTTTTTTGGCTTGTAGCAAAGAGGGTAAAAAGAGGAAAATTGAACTGATAAAAATAAAGGTGATTCGTAACATCCTTAAGCTCCTAGATCACAAACAGGAGTGAAGGGTGCAAGATCAATAAGCATGATTCATCATTCTACTGTATTGTTTTCTTTTTGAATGAGAAGTTGTTCAAGTAGTGCAGTTTGTTTTTTAAGCTCTAAGTGTCTCTCTTTGGCTGTGATAATATGTTCAAGTAAAAGTACAGATACCATACCGGGTAATGCACCTAAAAATGCAGACACGATCGCTAAAAGTAAATTTTCGGGATAAAAAGCAAGAAATGAAGTAATAGCACCTAGCAGGGCTGCTGCCCATGCTACGCCTAAGAGAAAGTTGACTACAAAACTCAAAGCTCCGTTCTGCAGTCTCATATTTAGTAGTCCAAAATGTGCTTAATGTTCTTCATCCAGTGCTATTGCACCTGCTAGATAAACATAAGTAAGGATCATAAATACAAACGTTTGCAAGAATGCCATAAACGTAAGAAGGACAAGTGGCGTAATAGGTATGATCCATGGTGTTAGCATTAAAAGAACCCATAAGAATAGATCATCCCCTTTGATGTTACCAAAAAGTCTGAATGAAAGTGAAACGATACGAGACAGATGAGAAACGATCTCGATCGGATACATTAAAAGTGACATTGCAAATTTTGCTATTGGGTTCATCTCTCCAAGGTGTACAAAGTTCTTAAAGTATGTAAAAGCACCCTGCTTTTTAATACCTTCGTAATTGTAGTACAAAAATACGATAAGCGCTAAAGTCAATGTAACATTGATGTTCGATGTTGGAGATTCAAATCCAGGGATAATACCGATAAGGTTGTTCACAAGTACAAACAAACCGATAGCTGCAATTAAAGGCAGGTATTTACGTGCATGCTCTTCACCGATAACATCTTTACCCATGGCAATAACACCACCAAGAAATGCTTCCATAACGTTTTGTGTACCTGTTGGTACTGCTCTAAGGCTTTTTGTAGCCATTTTTGCAATAAGCAATATAATAATTGCTGTCAAAACTAAGTGTGAAACGAATAACATTGGTCCATGTCCAAATATTACGCCTAGATAAGTAAATATACCTTCCATATAACATCCTCTTTTAAGTTAAATATTGCGGGATTATACCCATTTTTTGCTTAGTTTTAAGCCAATTTCTCTTGCCCCAACCGATAAAGTGCAAAATCATATTTGACAGGGTCCTGATGATCAAAAGTGCGTAATGTATCGGTTAATTCGATACTTGCTTTCATATCATACGTTTTGCGCTTTAGTAAACCTAAACGCCTTGAAACCTGAAATGTATGTGTATCTAAAGGCATGAGCAGATCTTTTTTATCGATCTTAGACCATAACCCCATATCCAAAAGATCTTTACGTACCATCCATCTTAAATACATCATATAACGTTTATACGTTCCTGCAGAAGGTACTTTTTTCGGTACATTACCTACTAAAAAACCATACCCTCGTGTTTGTCTAGGGTAAACAGAGTGTAGTGTCTCCAAAAAACACCACAGTCCATCTAAAATATTTTCTTCTTTTTTATAACCACGATAGAAAATATCTTCAATACTCTCTACCGATCTTAAGCGTTTCAACGCGATGAACAGTGCAGACACATCTTCACTTTTTTGAAAACGGTAATAGTGAGAGGAGAATGCTTTTTTGATCTCTTCTTCACTGGCTTCCAAGAGAGTAAAATCTAAACTTTGTAAAAATTTAACGATCAATCCTGCATTACCGTACCCAAATAGTGCACAGATAAGTGCAATGGATTCATCTTGGTATTGTGAAGCTATAAAAAGGGGATCTGGTTTTTCCAATGAGAGCTCAGAAGTATTGTTTCGGGATTTAACTTCACTGTCTAAAAGGGTTTTTATTTGTTTTAAGTCTTTATTCATAAGATTCTTTTTTAAGCACGTAGGTACGTGAGACTGCTGCTGAAGCAGACACAGTGTCAACGTAGGAAAGATGAGCTCGCCCATTTTCCGTCCTATTAATCAAAACGTAAAATGTTCACCAAGGTAATGTTTACGTACATTTTCATCATTGGCTACTTCATCACTGGTCCCAGTAGCCATCATTTCTCCACTTCTCATGACGTAAGCTCTATCACAAATACCCAGTGTTTCACGTACATTGTGGTCAGTAATAAGGATACCCATATCTAGATCGACCAATTGTTTGATAATATTTTGTATGTCCAAAACAGCTATAGGGTCAACACCGGCAAACGGTTCATCCAGAAGTAAGAACTTTGGTTCTCCCACCAATGCTCTTGCTATCTCTACTCTTCTTCTTTCGCCTCCACTCAAGCGTATTCCCAGACGATTACGAATAGGTTCAATATTAAAGATCTCAAGCAGTTTTTCGATACGCGGTTGAACAGTCTCAGTCTCAAGATTTAGAGCTTCAGCAGCTATAAGTAAATTTTCCTCTACAGTAAGGTCTTTAAAGATACTGGATTCTTGAGGTAAATACCCAATACCCATCTGTGCACGAGAGCTTAAAGGTAATTTTGTAATAT
The DNA here is from genome assembly GCF_049668085.1 of Sulfurovum sp. Lineage (GTDB taxonomy): Bacteria > Campylobacterota > Campylobacteria > Campylobacterales > Sulfurovaceae > Sulfurovum. The sequence continues at coordinate 2,779 of NZ_JBATIY010000106.1, forward strand.
CCTCACCATCTAAAACGACCTGACCTTCTGTTGCATCCGTTAATCCACACACCATATAAAATGAGGTCGTCTTCCCGGCACCGTTCGGGCCAAGAAGTCCTACGATCTCTTTACTCTCTACACGCAAAGAGATATCATGTACGATCTTTGTTTTTTTTATGGTCTTAGCAAGGCTTTTGGCTTCAAGTGTATGCATTATATGTTTATCCTGTAAATTCTACTATTTTCTTGAGACTCAATGTCTACCGTTGCAACATTATAACCTACACCTTCTAAAAAGGCTTTAAGTTCATCAGAACCCCACTCTACCATATGCCACCCCTGTTTTTCAAACTCTTCAAAAAGGCCAAGCTGCATAAACTCTTCATGATCTAAACGATAAAGGTCATAATGGTAAAGACCGCTGCCATCTTTTGTTCCATAACACTGCTGTAAAGAAAAGGTCGGAGAAGTAACTTCACTTTCAACTCCTCTTGATTTTGCGATAGCTTGCGTCAAAGTCGTTTTACCTGCAGCCAAGTCACCGCGTAAAAAAACGATAGCATTCGAAGGAAGTGTAGTCTCTAAATAGGTTACAACGTTATTCAGCTCCTCTAGTGAAGCACTTATCTCTTTCACTACTACTCGACCTCTGCCAACTGTTGACTTACCTTAGCCATACGCTGTAGATTGTCACTGGCTTTCCCACTGTCAAGTCCACTTTTAGCTATCTCTATGGCTTCTTTTATATCGCGTACATTGCCATCTACAAAAAGTGCAAAAGCAGCATTTAGTAGAATGATGTCTCGTTTTGCACCCTGCTCTTTTCCCGAAAATATATCACGTGTTATCTGCGCATTAAAATTCGCATCTCCGCCTAAGATCGCCTCTTTGGGTGCAAGTTCAAATCCAAATGTCTCAGGGTTTATCTCACCTTCAGAGATACGGTTGGACTCCACATAGGCAAAAGAGGAATTACAGGCAAGAGAGATCTCATCCATACCGTCATGACTGCTCACCACATAAGCACGTTTTGCACCCAATTCAAGCAACGCATCAGCCATACGTTTAATGTACGAAGGGTCAAATACTCCCAAAAGGTATTTTTCCGCTCCAGCAGGGTTGGTTAAGGGTCCAAGAATGTTAAAGATCGTTCTATGTTCTATGGATTTGCGTATAGGCATGATGTGCTTCATCGCTGGATGGTGATCTGTAGCAGGAAAAAAACAAAACCCTGTCTCTTCAAGCATTTTGATCTTATTGTCGATAGTAAGATCAAGGTTAATACCCAATGCTTCTAAAACATCTGTAGATCCGGAGTTTGAGGTCACACTTCTATTTCCATGCTTTGCCACAACACGACCTAAAGAGGCTAAAAGAAGAGACACGGTTGTAGAGATGTTAAAACTGCCGCTTTTATCTCCGCCAGTACCCACCACATCAATGGCTTTTTCTTTCAGTTCATCAGATAAAGAGAGTGTAATAGAGTGTTCACGCATCACAGAAGCAGCGGCAGCGATATCACTGCCGCTTTCACCTTTTTCATACAGGTCTATAAGAAAATCCCTTGCTTCTTCTGTACTCATTTCATTGTTAAACAGTCTTTCAAACTCTTCTCTGATTCCCATCACACTCTCCTATTTAATCTGATAACTCTTTGACATACTCTTCTTTTTGACTTTTAGGTATGGTCTTGGTTGTAGGGATCTGCAGTACTTCATAAGACTTCGGTCCCTTAAGATACTCTATCGTTACCTTATCACCAATGGCCACATTTTTAGACGCTTTAGCTTTCAATCCATTGACAAGCACTACTCCAGACTTAAGCATATCAGTAGCAATAGTACGACGCTTCACCACATTCACAGCCGACAACCATTTATCCACACGCATACTATGCTCCCAAAATAAAATATTAATTATGTCGTTGCGAACGCCCTTAAAAGCAAAGCGATTCGAGAGCAACGACGATTTTTTGCTTCGTTTTTTCTAAAAAAATGAAGAGAGAAGCAAACTCACAATCCAAATAAAAGGAAATTGATCCAAAATACCTAATACCTAAAAATTAGTGCAAGTCAGCGTTCAACTTCACTTCTCTTGTACTTCTTCTAGCAATAATCTCACCCGTAGTAGAGTTTTGTCTAAAGTGGATCCCGTCAAGTCCTTGAAGCTCTTCACCTTTGAAAGTTGTTTTATTCTCAAGTGTAGCATCAGGGTTTGCTGCAGCAATTTTTGCTAACTCTTCTGGAGAGATCTTTAGCTTAGTCCCAGCCAAGATAGTGATACCCGCATCCACGATACATGCATCACCTAAAGGAAGACCTGTTACAGAGTTTGCTCCAAGAAGTGTATTCTCACCGATGCTGATTGGATTACCATCTGTACCTGAAAGTACTCCAAGGATACTCGCACCACCACCAACATCTGAACCTGACCCTACGATAGCAGATGACGAGATACGACCTTCAACCATCACAGGACCAAGTGTTCCTGCATTAAAGTTGATGTATGACGCACCTGGCATCACTGTTGTACCCGCTGCAAGCTGAGCACCCATACGTACTTTAGACGCTTCTAAGATACGTGTATTGTCTGCAGGGATCACATGCTGTAAGAATCTTGGGAACTTATCTACAGAATCCACTGTCGGATAGGTACCATTGAGTTTCATTTCGATCTCATTTTCTCTAAGGTAGTCAAGTTCATATGGTGTATTGCCAACCCATGCTACATTTGAAAGAATCCCAAATGCACCATTAAGGTTGATCTTTCTAAGTTCCGCTTTAGCAAGAGAAAGAGCATAGAGTTTAAGATAAACTGCTTCTACACTCTGCGCATTTGCATCCTCAAATAAAAATACTATTCTAAAGTTTGAACCGATATCTTTCATGTTTGAAAGTGTTTTGATCACCTGTACATTTTTATGTGCATCACCAGTTGCTTCTCCAAGATACGGAGCAAATGCTGCCATCGCGTTTTGTACAAAGTTATCATTTATCGTTGCTACATATTCAGTCTCTGAAAAGTCTACTTCACGACCTGCTTCCTGTAAAGCTTTAATAAATACTGCTGCAGAACCAAAGTTCTCTTTCCAGTTGATAAGCCCAAAGTTTGCCTGAAGAATTTTCTCAGCATTTTTTTGACCTCTGTCTACTCTTGCGATACCAAATCCTATAGGCTCTTTATACCCTGCTTGTGAAGTAACCTCTGTTACTAATTGTTTGAATGCGTCTGTACTTGTAACTGTTTCAATTGCCATGAAATTCCTTTAAATCGAATAAAATAATTTAAAGCGATTATACTTGATTTTCTTTAACATTTTGTACGGATCCCATCACTTCAAACCAATCACGATTAAAATGTTTCTTGATATATGCTTCATGATGCGGTACCGTACAAGCACTACAGTCATGATGTATGGCATCATCAGAGATAAACTGTGCCCCATCTTTTGCATCTATACTACAAGTACTGTAGAGGACTTTAGTACCCTCTCTTGAGAATCCTTCATCCTTGAAACGAAAATAGGGACAGGCACAAAGATAACAATTAAGATCTTCCATTTCATGGCACTTTTTATTCTCTTTATAGAGCAAACAAAAGTCTGGCTCTTTTTCCACCATGTTTTCAAATTTGAAGTATGCGATGATTTCAGCATCACTCAAATGTGTCAATTTCTTCATGATATTCTGGTGTTTCCTACCATGTGATTCAAACCAATCAGTATAGGTCATAGTTCAATTATCTCCTCAATGCATTATATAAGAGAGTATACCTTTTCACGCTAAATGTCAACAGTAGGAGCTAATGAACATTGCTGTAAAATACGCGTATGAAACATCTTAGAGGCCACAATAAAAATTACTTTTCATTAGCTGTCATTGCCATGTACTCCACACTTGCAAAGTTGTGTTGGATCGACAGTAATTTTCAGTACCATAAAAAAGCCTTTGTCTATCATGAATATAAAACTTCTCCTCCTTGTTTATCTATTTTTTACTAATCAGCACACTAAACATATAAATAAACAAGGAACAACCTATGACGATCAAGTCACTCAGCCTTATCACGGCTACACTAGTGTTTACAACGCAAACTTTTGCTGATGAAACACTGGAACCTATCACTGTGACCTCCACAAACAAAACAGATCAATCCATCCAAAAGACTACTGCAAACGTCACAGTCATCACTTCTCAAGAGATAGAGGAACATGGATACCAAACCGTTGCCCAAGCTATCAACAGAGTAGCAGGTATCTCTGTTGCACATGCCGGTGGCTTAGGTCAACAGACTTCATTCTTTATGAGAGGCGCTGATTCAGGTAAGGTACTCGTACTCTTGGACGGTATGCGTCTCAATGACCCAAGTACTACCAATGGCACTGCACTGCTTGACAGTCTCACAACAAGCAACATTGCGCAAATAGAGATCATCAAAGGCGGAACCAGCACTATCTGGGGATCCAATGCCTCAGCCGGTGTCATTAACATCATTACTAAAGAAGCCCAAGAAGGTCTGCATGGCTCTTTAGCACTTGGCTATGGTTCATACAATACTAAACAGACAGAGGCACAACTCTCTTACGCAGATGAAAAACTCTCTGCTCAGGTT
>NZ_JBATIY010000107.1:0-4276 GCF_049668085.1 Sulfurovum sp.
GACCAACCCGGCACCGACAGCGACAGATAACACGCATACGACAAATGAAGATACGCCTGTATCAGGGAATGTGATCACAGATAACAGTGGAAACGGTGTGGACAGTGATCCTGATGGGGATACCTTAAGTGTGACTCAGTTCGTGGTAGGAGCAACGACCTATACAGCTGGTCAGACAGCAGAAGTTACAGAGGGTAACCTTACGATCGCAAGCACAGGTGTTTATACCTTTACACCGACAGCCAACTCAACAGCAAATATGCCGCAGGCTACCTATACGTTAAGTGACGGTGAAGGCGGAACAGATACTGCAACACTTGATATCACGGTCAATGCAACAAACGATAACCCGGTAGTGGATACAACAATTCCTGATCAGAGCGATGAAGATGGGAACACAACAAATGTAAATGTAAGCGGGAACTTCTCAGATCCAGATGGAGATACACTTCAATATACTGCAACTGGTCTTCCTGCAGGACTTACGATCAATCTCACCACAGGTGTGATCAGCGGAACGATCGATAAATCTGCAAGCCAGGGTGGTACAAATGGTGTATACAGTGTAACGGTTACAGCGAACGATCAAAAAGGTGGAACTGTCACTGATACCTTTACATGGACAGTGACCAACCCGGCACCGACAGCGACAGATAACACGAATACGACAAATGAAGATACGCCTGTATCAGGGAATGTGATCACAGATAACAGTGGAAACGGTGTGGACAGTGATCCTGATGGGGATACCTTAAGTGTGACTCAGTTCGTGGTAGGCGGATCGACCTATATGGCTGGACAGACAGCAGCACTTACAGAGGGTAATCTTACGATCGCAAGCACAGGTGCATATACCTTTACACCGGCAGCCAACTCAACAGCAAATATGCCACAGGCTACCTATACGTTAAGTGACGGTGAAGCTGGAACAGATACTGCAACACTTGATATTACAGTCAATGCAACCAATGATGACCCGGTTGCCAATCCAGATATCGGCAATACGCAGGAAGATACACAACTTGTAGTTGCAGCGACTGGGGTACTTGGAAATGATACAGATCTTGATGGCGGAGATTCATTGACTGTCACCGGATATAACGTAGGAGGGAATAGTGCTAGTGTCGGGAACCCACTTGTTCTCTCAGAGGGTAATCTTACGATTGCAGCAGATGGTTCATATACATTTGATCCGGCACCTGACTTTAACGGGGCTGTACCAGCAGTGACCTATGATATCAGTGATGGAAAAGGTGGAACTGCAAGTTCAACATTGACGATCACTGTTGATCCAGTAAATGATGCACCTGTAGCAGAGGATGACAGTCAGTCCACACCAATGAATACAGCAGTATCCATACCGGTACTAAACAACGACCATGACCCTGAAGACGATAGTCTGATCATCTTAGACGTAAATACTACAGGTACGAATGGTACAGTTGCCTGGGATGAAAATGGAACAGTGATCTTCACGCCTGATACAGACTTCATAGGCACAACGACATTTACTTACACAATTAGTGATGGCAATGGAGGAACAGATACTGCAACAGTGACGATCACTGTAACAGACCCCGAAGACCCATCAAACAATGCAGTAACAGCTGTTGCAGACAGTGCAAGTACACCACTTGATACTGATGTGGACATTCCTGTACTGATCAATGATTATGATCCTGAGGGTGATGAGTTTAATCTTACAAATATTGTTACACAGGCAGTCAATGGTACTGTTACTATCAATGATAATGGTACAGCAGCGGATCCAAGTGATGACTATGTCACTTACGAACCAAATGTTGGTTTTGTTGGTAATGATACATTTGAGTATGAGATCACGGATGAAAATGGAAATACAGATATCGCCATCGTAACAGTGACGGTAGTAGATACTGCTACAGATCCTTTACCAAATGCAGTGGCAGATGCTGCAGTGACAGATCAGGATACACCGGTAACTATTGATGTATTGGATAATGACACTCATCCAAATAATGGGGAAGAGCTTAATATTACAGCATTTACCCAACCTGCGAACGGAGTAGTCACACTGGATGATGGGGGTACACCGAATGATCCAAGTGATGACCAATTGGTCTATACGCCAAATCCAGGATTCTATGGAAATGATACATTCATGTACACCATCATAGACAGTACAGGAGATACTGCTTTTGCATCTGTAACAGTAACCGTAGTGGAAAAGGGAACAGTTACCGGTATCGTTTATGAAGATCTAAATGACAATGGTACTCAAGATAATGGTGAACCAGGTCTAGCGGATGCAAATATAACGATCACAGACAGTAAAGGGAATACTTATAATGTTACTACTGATGTGAATGGAAGCTACAGTCAAATAGTACCGGAAGGAAATGTGACGTTAGATATCGATGAATCTCCGTATGAAGCGATCATCCAAACAGAAGGTACAAATCCTACAACACTTGTTGTTCCCGCAGGTGGAACAGTGAATGATATTGATGGATATAGAGCACCACTGGGTAGTATCACAGTAGGTTCACCTCGTCCGCCGTCAGTTGATGATGACAGTGTTGATGGTATCACTGGTACTGCTACTATCATTGATGTGATAGGAAATGACAGCCCAGGTACATACCCACTGGATCCAACTACGGTGATGATCGTTGACCCTGTGAACGGAGAGGTGCAGAGTATGACCGTACTAGGTGAAGGTGTGTGGAGTGTAGATCCGATAAACGGTGAGATTACATTTACACCTGAATCAGGTTTCATAGGAGATCCGACACCTATTGAGTATACAGTACTTGATACTTCTGGGGCCAGTGATGGAGGAACAGTCACCATTAACTACCCTCCTGTGGCTAATGATGACAGTAATCTCAGTTTGGAAGAAGGTGAAACCGCGATCTTGGATGTATTGGCAAATGATGAAAATACTTCTTCTCCGCTTGATCCTGAACGTGTAAGCCTGGTTGCACCTTTAAATGCAACAGATATCCTAAGTGATCTCGATGGAGATATTATAGGATTTAGTATACCTGGAGAAGGAGAATGGAATGTTGATGAAACAACCGGTGTAGTAAGTTTTGTGCCAGAGGCTGGAATTGATGATGATCCAACACCGGTAAATTATACTGTTAGAGAAATTAATGGTGATGAGAGTAATGAAGCAGTGTTGACGGTTTCGTATAAACGTCTTATTATCTCTCTCAATGCATTCTGTGAAAATGATGTACCGTATGTCAATTATGACATACAAGCCGTAGGATTTGATCCGACAGGGCTAACAGCTACCTTGACATGGACGAGTGTAGATGGTGCTCAGACACAAGTGGACAGTAACTTATCTCTTAGCAATACACACTACCTTTGGGCTGGTGCAGAAGTTGATGGTAGTGGAAATGGAACAGTATGGCCAGGTTGGAATGAGCTTCCTGATGGTTCATGGGAGATCATTTACAGTGACTGGCGTAGATGGAATCCAGATCAGAGTGATGCGACAGTTACAGTCACACTCTCTGTCAATCCTTCATCAAGTGTCACGGTACAGTACCCGCCTGCAACACCAGTATGTGCAGCAAACCCTGTACCGGTTGATAGTGTAAATCCTCCTACTGAAACAGGATTGCCACAAGCAACAGATAACTTGAATGTACCTATCACAAGTTACAATCCAACAGTGATAGATGTACTTGCAAATGGTGATGTCTGGGGAAGTAATGGCCCAGGAAATGTACCAATCAGCTTTACACAACCAACACATGGTACTGTTGGAATGGATGATGGAGGTACACCGAATGATCCGACTGATGATGTGCTTCTCTATACACCAAAAGCCGATGTCAATAACATAAAAGACAGCTTTACCTATACGATCACGGATGCAGCAGGTAATACATCAACTGCAATAGTGACGCTCGATGTAAACTGTGCCTCATCACAGACATCAGACGGCGGAGATGCATTAGGTATGGTAAGTATGCTGCTCTTGGCAATGATGACAATGATGACAGGGCTTTACTTTGTAAGAAAAGAAGAAGAGAGAGGTAATTTATTATGAAAAAACTTATTGTAGTCACGATGATAGGCATAACAACATTGAGTACCCATATCAATGCTGGAGGTAAAGCAGTAGCTGCTGCTGCATCTCCGGTCATTCCGATAGAGACCATAGATCCTTCACCATGGTATCTTGGTGCAGGTATCGTATGGGCAAAGCTCAGCGGTTGTGACCTGCAACCAGGATGTACCTATGAAGATACCACCTATGGCGCAATGGTCAGAGGAG
>NZ_JBATIY010000108.1:0-1555 GCF_049668085.1 Sulfurovum sp.
AACACCATCTACTAAAATACTGAGAAACAACAATAAGATCTGGACTTCATTTAGCAATATTGGACCTCCATAGACTTGAGTCAAACAACTATCATATTTTATATTCATTCTATCATATTTTGGACTATCCTATCTTTACACACTATTAAAAGGATAGGCAGATGTTTAAACAACATACCTGAATTAAAAATATTCACAGTATGTTATAGACTACCTTTTTCTCAATATAGAAACCTTATAAAATAGAGCCACTTGCAGATTCAACATCACAAAGTGGCTTATTTTAAATAGTCTGCAATCAACCATTGAAAAAAATTGATTATGAGATTCTTCTACAACTAAAAAGCTAAAAACTGTTAAAAAACCTATTTTTAGGGCGTGCTTTATGGTTTAAATTTGAGGAAGTGGTGTTTTTGGCATTAGTATTTAGATAAAGCTAAGTAACAAGTTTTAAAGACTGTGTGATACAGACAGACAACACTGCAAAGGCTAACACAGCAGCTACCTTTTGAGCTCCCTGATAATAGATCTTGCTACATCCATAACTGTCCTTTAAATAAGCATTGACTCTCTCAACACTGGTTCTTTGGTTGTAGTGTCGATCATCTGAATCATTATAGAGTTTAAGTGGTTGCAATATCTTTTTTTCACTTTTGGCTAAAGCTATTTTCTCTTTTAGCTTTTTTGAATTCTTTGGATTAATATCAATAATGGGTCTGTGATTTTGTTTCTGAGAATAGCTTTTTATAATTTTGTTGTCATAGGCTGCATCAGCCAGATCATACAGATAGTTTACTTTCTGACTACTCTGTTTGATGAGCGGTAATGCCAATGAACTATCATGCACTGATGCTGAAGAATAGATAGCGGTGATAGGGATATCACCATCTACTACGGAGAGATGAAGTTTACCTCCTGTCCATCTGTGCCGGTTACCTTTTGAATTCTGTTTGATACTTGTATTACTCTCAGTGCTTATGAGAGATAACATCTCATTTGCTTCATTCATGTTCTCTTGCTGTTGTAGTATAGTTGGCTTTTTAGGTGGGAGTTCTTCACCTTTCTTTGGACGCCCCTGTCTTCGTTTAGGCTTGATCTCCTTTTCCTGCTTTACCGCTTTTTCTCTAAGTTCAATAGCTGTGGAGTCGATACTGCTGTAAAAGAAAAGTGTCTCACTTAAATAGTTCTCTATAAAAACATCATGGGCTTTGGTTGCAATAGATTGTTGACTGAACTCTTTAAAGACACGGCTGAATTTAGATTCACTGGGAATTTCATTGCAATGTCTCCATCCACATAACAGTCGTAAGGTTCTATCGATTGTTAATCTGTCGATCAATTCTCTTGTGGTTTGTAAGTTATAGACCTGTTTTGCTATAAAGGCTCGTGCCATCTCTTCTCTGTCTTTGGGCGGGTTGGTGATATGTACAGTTGAAACAAACTTCTCTATCTCTGCAAAGTCTAGTATCTTGATCAGTTTCTCTTCTTTAGGACTTAACGACCCTATAGATTCTTGTAGTTTGGGAAAAAGACTTTGCTCTAAATTGATGACTTT
>NZ_JBATIY010000109.1:0-13144 GCF_049668085.1 Sulfurovum sp.
GTACTTACAGTCATTGTTTTGTGTATCAATCTACTAGGTAGATATATGACAAGAAATAAAAAATAATAGAAAAGGTCAGAAAATAATATGGCAAAAAATAACATTATAATGGATATTAAAGATTTTGATTTTACATATGCAGGTGTAGATGAGCCTTCATTGAAGAAGATCAATCTTCCTATAGAAAAAAATAAAATTACAGCGATGATAGGCCCTAGTGGTTGTGGTAAATCGACATTGTTACGTGCGATGAACCGTATCCATGATCTTTATCCGGGGAATACTTATGCAGGCAAGATCAATCTTTACGGCAGTGAGGGCGAGAAACAAAATATCTTAGATCTTAAAAAAGAGAATGACTTCATCAAGTTGCGTCAACAGGTAGGAATGATCTTCCAAAAGCCTACACCATTTCCTATGAGTATCTTTGATAATGTTGCTTATGGTTTGAAGCTTGCAGGTATCAAAGATGATATAGAAGGTCGTGTAGAACAAGCATTGAAAGATGCGGCCATTTGGAAAGAGACGAAAGACAGACTGAAGAAGAGTGCACTTGGGCTGAGTGGTGGACAGCAACAGAGACTTTGTATCGCTAGAGCAGTTGCACTTAAGCCTGAGGTACTACTTTTTGATGAGCCTACATCAGCACTTGACCCTATCTCAACAGGAGCAATTGAAGAGTTGATAGCAGAGCTTAAAAAAGATGTATCAGTAGTCATCGTCACGCATAACATGCAGCAAGCGAGTAGACTGAGTGACTATACAGCATTTATGTATCTTGGTGATTTGATCGAGTATGATAAAACAGAAAAAATCTTTTTGAATCCTTCTGAGAAATTGACAGAAGATTATATAACCGGTAGATTCGGGTAAGGAAAATATATGTTAAGTAAAAATGAACAAAAACTGGCAGAAGTGAGAGAAAAGACTGCTGAGATATTTGAAGATCTCATTATATCTCAAAAGTTAGCACTACAGGCAATTGAAGCTTGTGACTCTAAAAGCTTTGATCAGGTGAAAGTACCACTTAAAACGATCAATGCAAAAGTAGAAGATGTTGATAATCTCATTTTAAAGATCTTTGCACTTTATACACCTGAAGCAAGTGATCTTAGAGAAATGGTTGGTTTCCTGAAGATCACTTCTTCTTTGCAGCGTATTGCTATAAATGAAAAGAACTATATGAAAAATATGGAGATATGTAACCCGGAATCAGGGGATGAGATGAAACGTGTTATAAAGGAATCACTTTCAATAAACCGTTGTACTATCAAAGCGCTCGAATATACTGTGGAGATGCTTCATGAGACAGAAGACAAAGACAGGATCAAAGATCTAGCCAGTAAGATTGATGTCGAAAACTCTAAGACAGATGACATTTATTCTATGATAGAAAAAGATGCTTTGCAAGTAATGCATAAAGAGCATGTGATCAATGAAGACATGTTAAATCTTTTAAAATATATCAGAAAGAATTCAAAGATCATCGATCGTTTGGAAGATATTTCTTCAAGATTGTTATTTGCACGTATAGGTGGAAAACTCTAAACCCTGTGCTATAATGTGCAGATGGAAAACCGAAATATTGAAATCGTAGTCATTGAAGATGAAGAAGATATCTTAGAACTGATAGAGTATCATTTGAGTAAAGAGGGATATACTGTTACTGGATTTCTTTCTACAGAAAATGTAGAACAGTTCCTGGAAGAAGAAAACCCTTCACTTATACTTACAGATCGAAACCTTCCGGGAATGGAAGGAAGTGAATTTATTACGTACTTACGTGAAATGGGATATGATATCCCTGTGATTTTTCTCACCGCACAAGACAAAGAATCTGAACTTGAAGAGGGCTTTGCCGCAGGTGGCGATGACTATATGTATAAACCTTTTTCTCCAAAAGAGTTGACACTCAGGGTCAAGGCCCTACTTAAACGTTCAGGTGCCTTGCAGAAACAAGAACGTATCAAGTATAAGCAACTTACCATGGATTTGGTCAAAAAAGTGCTTACGGTCGATGGAGAGAGAGTTTCGCTTACCAACCTTGAATTCAAACTACTGCACACTTTTATGAAACATATCGATCACGCACTTACAAGGAATTTTCTTCGTGATGAGGTATGGGGTACGGAAGGTGACGGCGTGAATGATAATGCTGTCAACGTTGCCATTAATAGACTTAAAAATAAAATAGACCCCAAAAATGAACAAAATTATTTTCATCCTGTATGGGGCGTAGGGTATAACTTTAAGTAAAAGTATACCCCAACAAGGGCACAATTTTAATTGTAACATTTTCTCCAAAAACATTACAATTTGACATTTTTTTACTCTCTTTGAACTTAGACACGCTACACTTTTATTATGAATAAATTAGAAACGCTTGAACACTATTTCGGACACAGCTCTTTTAGACCTTTACAGGAAGAGGTGGTTGATGCTATCTTGGAAAAACAGGATGTATTGATGATCCTCCCTACAGGTGGGGGTAAATCACTATGTTATCAACTTCCTACACTTTTGATGGAGGGGATCACTGTAGTTGTCTCTCCTTTACTTGCACTGATGCATGACCAGGTAGTAGCACTTAAAGAAAATGGTATATCTGCAGAGATGCTCTCTTCTATGCAGGATCTTGAAGAGCGTCAGCAGATAGAGACACGTCTGAGAGCGGGTGAGATAAAACTTCTTTATGTCGCACCGGAACGTTTGACGAATGCCTATTTTCTCAATCTTTTGCATCAACTACCTATCAACTTTTTTGTGATTGATGAAGCACACTGTGTCAGTGAATGGGGGCATGAATTTAGAGAAAATTATAGACGTCTCTCTCTACTCAAAGAGCAGTTTGCAACAACACCAATAGCAGCCTTTACAGCCACAGCAACCCATGCAGTAGAGAGTGACATCGCTAGTAATCTAGGTTTACAGAATCCCAAACGTGTAAGAGGCTCACTTTTCCGTGAAAACCTGACCATCAATGCGCGACACAGAATAAAAGATGGAAGAGAACAGTTGATGGAGTTTTTGAAACTTCATAGAGATGAATCGGGTATCATTTATACACTTTCACGAAAGTCTACAGAGGCAGTCGCACACTTTTTACAGACAAAAGGCATAGAAGCCAAGGCTTACCATGCCGGACTGCCAACGAAGGAAAAAAACAGTACCTATGCTGATTTTGTAGCAGATAAAGTACAGATCGTGGTGGCGACTATTGCTTTTGGAATGGGGATAGACAAATCTAACATTCGTTTTGTTGTCCATATGACCATGCCTAAGACACTGGAGAACTTCTATCAGGAGATAGGACGTGCCGGACGGGATGGTGTAGCTTCTGAAACACTCCTGCTTTTTTCTGCACAAGACATCGTGCAACAGAAAATGTTCATAGAAGACCTGCCTGAAACACCTTATAAACAACATGCATTCAACAAGCTTGAGAGTATGGTACGTTTCGCTAATTCTGAGAATTGCAGGCATCAGAGTATTGCTGCATATTTTGATGATAGGATAGAAATTTGTGGGGACAAATGTGACAATTGTACAGCTCCAGAGAGTGAAAAAGTAGACATCACTACTGCAGCACGTATGCTGCTCTCAACCATCTTACGAACGGATCAGAACTTTGGGTTACATTATGTGATAGATGTATTGAAGGGAAGTAAAGAGCAGAGGGTACTGCAAAATGGGCATGATACCCTTTCTGTCTATGGTATCGGTGATGAGTACAGCAAAGCACAGTGGTTGACCATAGGTGACAAATTATTGGAACTGAATGCTGTAGAGATAGGTGAATTTAAAGTCTATAAATTGACATCTTTTGGAGTAGAGGTGATCAAAGGTGAACATACAATAGAACTCAAAAAAGAGAGACTTACGGTACAAAAGGCAGAGAGTAAAAAAAGAGTGACCTATTTTGATGATTATGATGTTGAAATGTATGATAAGCTTCGTGATCTACGTACACAAATAGCTTCTGAAAAAGGCATACCTCCTTACATAGTCTTTTCAGACAAGACATTAAAAGATCTCAGTATGAAAGTGCCGCAAGACAAAGAGGCAATGCTTTTGGTGCATGGTATCGGTGAAGTCAAATTTGAACGTTACGGAGAAGAGTTCCTTACTCTTTTGAATGATGAACGCTAAACCCTTATGTGGCATTGATGAAGCTGGACGAGGACCATTGGCTGGTTCTTTGGTCATCGCTGGTGTGGTGCTGAAAAATCCTATTGAGGGGTTAATGGACTCTAAGAAGTTGACCGAGAAAAGGCGTGAAGCACTCTATCCTCTTGTTATTGAAAACTCATTGTATCATATCGTCTCTTTTTCATCACAAGAGGTAGATAAAATGGGTATCTCTAAATGTTTACAAGCAGGTTTACAAAGTATACAAAAACATTTATCTGAAGTTGATTACCTTTTCGATGGAAACAGTACTTTTGGTGTTGAAAACATTCGTACAATGATCAAAGCGGATACGAAAGTGGCAGAAGTGAGTGCTGCAAGTATCTTAGCAAAAGTCACACATGATAGAGAAATGATCGAGATGGCAAAAAAGTACCCAGAATATGGGTTTGAGAAACATAAAGGATATGGAACAAAGGCCCATATAGAAGCTTTACTCAAATATGACCGATGCGAAGTTCACCGTCAAACCTTTAGAGTTAAGGGACTAGATGACCCTCAGCTTTTCTAAAAGTCTACCGTTTTGCCATTTACTTTTATCTTTCCATTGCCTATTCGAATATGGTAGATTCTCTGTCCCAGTTTTCTTTTAGGTCTATACATCATATACGTTAACATGGCTTTAGGATCTTCTTTGATGACATTAAGAAGTTCCTTTGATAGGGAGAGATGTATATCTCCATTCATTTTATTCCGTGCATGTTTAGGATTTATCCCTAGTTGGTAAATATCTAGAGATGGATCAATATCCATTTTGGAGTGAAGGGTAAACCCAGGAATCTCTTTACCATGGAGTATCATTTGTTCAACAGAAAGCATTGAGATATCCATGTGTATATTTTTTGAAACAATTGTTTCTATCAGTGCATCAGACTCCTTTATATTTTTAGAGTCTGTTTTTTGTAGTTTTTCCAATGCAGCTACATCGATATTACTCATATTCATGTCCAGCAATAAAGTTTTCATACCAATTTTTTCTTCTTCAGTCAAAATGTCAATATTATTCATTTTTATGTTGAACTTTTCTTCGGCAAGGCCATTTTTTACATTCGATGTAGAGTGTAGAGAAATATTATTTGCATGAAGTACAGCCATAGGAGCTTCATTGATCTTTATCTCTTCGATACTATAGTCACTAATGTAGTCATAAGTCGTTGCACCTGTAAGTTCATAGCTACTCTCTAGACCGGATATATATCTGTCCATCTCATCACCCATCTGCAGGTGAGACTCATTAAGGGTCTGTTTGAATTTGGTGACTCTTTCTCCCTTGAGCTCTCCTGAGAATTCATATCCTTGCAAGGTTAACTGTATCTCTTTTTCATCTTTTATCGTTTCACTGATGTCTTTTACATTTCCAGTGAAGGTCGTCGCACTGTGGTCTACGTTCATATGCATAAAAAATACTTTTTGTTTTAGCATCTCATCGATCTGGGAGGAGAGGTCTTTGTTCTCTTCTATCGCTAAAATGGTTTTTAAATTTATTGGCAATGTGACAGGGTATAAGTCTAAACTAATAGCATTATTGAAGTAAGATACATCCACACGTACCTTTAAACCTTTGAGCTCTTCGGCTTCTTCTATGTCAATACGAAGTCCTTTTTGTGCAAAGAACACAGTGGCCTTTTGCGGGTCATCTAAACTGATGACAAAGTGTTCTTCTTCTTGCTGTATTTCTCTGTCCAAGATACTGAATCCACTGCTTTGCATCTGGGTCAGTTGCATATTAACTTGTTGTTTTAATTTTGTGTTCTGTTCTAAGGCTTTCGTTGTACTAATGTTATTTGACATAAGGTAATATACAATTGCAGTCAGAACAATTCCGAGGATCAAAAACCCTAATTTTTTATTATGCATTATTTGCCTTTGTAGATATCAGTTAAATGTTTCATTTTTTTACCCATATTAAGAAGTGTCATATCAGCAAGTGTAAGTGCCATCATGGCTTCACAAACCACTGCACCTCTAATGGCTACACATGGGTCATGTCTTCCTTTGAGATTACATTTTACTTCTTCATTACTGGTAGTAATCGTCTGTTGTTCTTGAAAGATGGATGGTGTAGGTTTGAAGTGTGTTTTTACAATGATAGTATCACCATTGGAGATACCTCCCAGCATACCGCCAGAATGATTAGATGTAAATCCACCCAGAGTGATCTCATCATTGTTTTCGCTGCCTTTTAAATGCGTACTGGCAACACCGTCACCTATCTCTACCGCTTTAGCCGCATTTATACCCATCATTGCTTCTGCAAGTATAGCATCGAGTTTGTAGTAAAGGGGTTCACCAAGTCCTATGGGTACACCTGTAGCAGTAGTAAGGACTACCCCTCCTACAGAATCATGGTTCTCTTTTGCTGCCAATATAGCAGCTTCCTGTGCAGGCTCTTGGGCAGGATCCAGTGCATACATCTTAGAACTTTTTGCATATTCAAAATCTTGTACTGACCCTTTGATGCCATCTACCTCACACAGACCACTTTGTATCGAAACACCCAACTCTTTCAGCATCAGTTTTGCGATGGCACCACCGGCCACACGTGCAGCGGTTTCTCTAGCCGAACTTCTTCCACCACCACGGTAGTCTCTTAACCCATATTTGTGAAAGTAGGTAAAGTCTGCATGTCCAGGACGAAAGAGATCTTTCACATTATCATAATCTTTGGACTTTTGATTGGTGTTAAAGATGATCATAGCTATAGGTGTCCCTGTGCTTACACCTTCAAAGGTACCAGAAAGGATCTCAAACTTGTCATCTTCTTTACGACCGGTTTCCAGTTTTGACTTACCAGGCTTTCTTCTGTCCAGTTCACTTTGAATAAATGCTTCATCTATACTAAGACCTGCCGGTACACCATCAAGTATACACCCAAGTGCTTTTCCGTGAGATTCACCAAATGTGGTGAGGGTTAGTTTTTTCCCAAAGGTATTCATGCTTTTAATTCCTTTAATGCAAGTTCAGCTGCTTTTTGTTGTGCTTCTTTTTTACTTTTCCCTTTTGCTGTCGCAATGGTTTTTTCATCTAGTACTACCGCAATGACAAACTCTTTTTTATGGTCTGGTCCCGAAGAGTCTAATAGCGTATAATTAGGTGTTACACCATGTGTTGCCTGTGTGAGTTCCTGCAAGGCAGTTTTGTAATCCTTTGAAAGAGAATCAAGGTCTATTTTAGGGTGACTCTCTTCTAATAGTTTGATGGATATTTCTCTAGCTACGTTTAAACCGGCTTCAAGATAGATCGCACCGATGATCGCTTCAAATGCATTAGAAAGTAATGAAGGCTTATCTCGTCCGTTGTTATTCTCTTCTGCCAATGAAAGGTAGATATAAGACCCCAGATCAAGTTTTCTTGCTAAAAGTGTAAAGCCGCTTTCATTGACAAGTGAAGCACGTATCTTTGAAAGTATGCCTTCATTTGAATTTGGGAATCGAGAAAAAAGATACTCTCCTACAATGAGGTCAAGTACTGCATCTCCCAAAAATTCAAGCCGCTCATTATTGTAAGGCTTTTTGTCACTTTTGTGTGTCAAAGCCTCAATAATCAATTGCTTGTTTTTAAATGTATAGTTCAGTCGTTCTTCTAGATGACTGTAATCATTCATAAATTTCTCCTATAGTGTTAATTTTATCCGTTATTATTATAACGCAATGTGAGCAAAGCCCAATTTGCAACGCTTTAGTGCTAAAGCACAACTTAGAAAAAAACTAAATTTTTTCTGAACGCTGTGTTTTCTTCAGCAGAAAGCTCATCGTACTGGCACGATCTTATAATGTTAACTTTATTCTTTCTGCTTCATCACGGGCCAGTTCGTCGCAACGTTCATTTTCAGGATGTCCATTATGTCCTCGTACCCATGTACCGCTGATATTATGAGGTTCAGCGGCTTCAAGGTATGCTTCCCACAAGTCTACATTTTTGACTTTTTTGAAGCCTTTTTTTACCCATCCTTCTAACCACTCATTGATGGCTTTGACCACATAAGAGCTGTCTGAGATGACCTCTACATCACAAGGCTCTTTAAGGAGCTTCAGACCTTCAATTACACCTTGAAGTTCCATGCGGTTGTTAGTCGTATGGGCATCACTGCCAGAGTACTCTTTGCGCTTTCCTTTAAACTCCAGGATACCTCCGTAACCACCAGGTCCAGGATTACCCAGACTGGAACCATCAGAGTAAAGAGTAATCTGTTTTCGGGCTTGATTTTGCAATTTTTTCCTCAACTTTAACAGAATTTATGGCCATACAATTTGGACAGCGCTTGAAAGACACAGGAAAACTCTGTTTACATTTTTGACACAGATAAGAGAAAAGCAAGTCTCCCTCTTCAAAGCCATTTTGTTTTGCTGTAGCCAACATATCTAGACTAAAGATACCACTTTGGATAATGGGCTCTTGCAGATAACCTTTTGCATAGTAAAGCGTTTGCAGCTTTTTATTTGAGGTGATTATATCTAAATCGAGTTGTGAATTCGGTAAGAACCAAAGAACATCAAGAAGCTCTTTGATACGCTCAGGATCGATGATCTCCCATGCACTTTTGGTATCAAGCTGTAGGAGTGCTTTGACTATGGGACGATAGAGACTCGGATCTTCTTTTAAGAGTTTCATGAGCATAGCTACTTTATCCGTTATAGGCATAGTTTTGTTTGTAAGAAGTTCAGAAAAGTTCAAAAATGTTTCAAATGATTTTGTCTCTTCTCCAAGTATATTAAGAGGTCCTATGATCTCTCTTGCCTTGTCGTATTTTTGCATGGTCTCATACACGATACCTAGTTCATAAAGTACAGCTATATTACGAGGCTTCTTGCGTAATATTTCTGTATAGATAGACTTGGAACGCTCTAGAAAGCCAGCATGAAGATAGGTCTTGCCAAGACGTTCCATAAGCTCCATCTTTCCTGAATCGTGTGAAATATTTTTTATAAGAAAAAGATAAATACTAATGGCTTTATGATACTCCCCTGTATTTTCAAATGCTTTTGCAAGGAGTGCAAGCGGCTTAAGCATATGAGGTTCAAAAGGCATTTCCGTTGTTTCCAATGCACACTCAGAGGTGTCGAATTTCTCTAAAAATTTAAGGAGGTTCCCTTCTTCTCTTTGTTGTTTATGCAGGCCCCATCCATAGGTAACAAGAGCAATAATAAGTGAAATGACGACAATAAGCATAATACTGAAAAGTGGGTCATTATATGCAGGTAATATATGTTCCAAAATAATCCTTAAGAGATGTAAAAGCTATGGGTAAAAGGTCAAAGTAACAAGTCACGTGAGCTTTACTCTGTTTACGTCCTTAAATTATATCTAATTAGATATAATTTTAGAATGATAGATAATGCCTCGATAGAATCTTTAAAAAACAGTATTGACATTGTAGATGTGATTGGTAGCTTTATAGAATTACGTAAAGCAGGAGCAAACTACAAAGCAAACTGTCCTTTTCATGGAGAAAAAACCCCTTCATTCGTTGTAAGCCCAAGTAAACAGATATATCACTGTTTTGGGTGTGGTGTAGGAGGAGACAGTATCAAGTTTGTGATGGAGTTGGAAAAGCTCTCTTACCCTGAAGCTATAGAAAAACTTGCTTCTATGAATAATTTTTCGTTGACTTATAGCAAAGGAAGTTCTGACTACTCTGATGCAAAGCGTGTACTTGAAGCCGTGGGGCAATGGTATGTAAAAAATCTTAACCACAATGAAACAGCTATGAAATATCTGCTTGACAGAGGGATATCCCAAAATTCCATTGAAACGTTTGAGATAGGTTATGTGCCAAGCGGACAGGAAGTGATGCAGTTTTTACAACGTGCCTTACTTCCTTTACCTACGGCAGCCGAAGCAGGAATCATCGCACAAAGCGAAAACGGCAGTGGGTATTATGCACGTTTGGTGGAGCGGATCACTTTTCCTATCTACTCTACCAGTGCATCAGTGGTCGGGTTTGGTGGTCGGACCATTACGAATCATCCTGCAAAGTATATCAACTCCCCGCAAACAAAACTTTTTAACAAGTCACGGCTTCTATATGGCTATCACTTGGCAAAAGAGAGTATTTATAAAAACAAAAAGATCATCATCTGCGAAGGGTATCTGGATGTAGTGATGTTTCATCAGGCGGGCTTTAAAGAAGCGGTTGCAGGAATGGGTACGGCACTGACAACAGAACATTTACCACTGTTACGTAAAGGAGATCCTAAAGTGATCTTGGCGTATGATGGGGATAAAGCCGGTGTCGCTGCAGCACTTAAAGCGGCCCAGATGTTATCGGTGGCAGGATTTGATGGAGGTGTTGTACTTTTCCCTGACGGACAGGATCCTGCGGACCTCATAGCCAAAGGGCAGAGTGAGACAGTGGCAAAGTTGCTTCGTGAGGCTAAACCTCTCATACCTTTCGTGTTAGAGATGATCGTTTCTATGTATAATCTCAATGATCCTAGAGCTAAAGAGGCTGCTTTTGGGGCAGTAAAACAATATCTTGATACACTGAGCCAGATCATCAAAGATGCGTATATCCCCATGGCAGCGACCGTGTTGGGACTTTCACCATCATTTTTTGGAAAAGAGACAAACCCTGCTAGGGCAAGGGAGAGTTTTTCTCAAAAAAGAGATGATGTGGCACAACTAAGTATCTTAAAAACACTCATTGAAAATCCAAATCTTATAGATAATGTTTTAAGTGTGATGGATATCAATATGTTAGGTGGCTATACAGAACTTTTTACAGCCCTTATTAATGGTGAAAATGATCACCCCGGTTTGGTAGGACTCAGTGTGGATGACAGTTTGGAAGTGATGAGTGAAGATGAGCTCAATAATGTACTACGTAATTTTCTCATTAAGCATTATGATCTAAAGTTAAAGAGTATCGCATCTTCTCAACAGATACCGTTTGAAAAAAAGAGTTTTCTCATACGCAAGATAAGAACAGATATCATACCTAGATTGAAAAAGGGTGAACTGGTTGCTTTCGAGGCAGGTTTATAATATTTTACTTGACATCAAGGAAAAATAGTATATAAATTTGTACATTTAATTCAAGAAAATAACAAAATAAGGACGTAAAAATGGCAACAGCATCAGCAAGACATATATTGGTAAACGACGAAGCACTCTGTAAAGAACTTAAAGAGAAGATAAATTCAGGAGAGATCACTTTTGAAGAAGCAGCAAAGCAGAACTCTACTTGTCCATCAGGTGCAAGAGGTGGAGAGTTAGGGAGATTTGGTCAAGGTCAAATGGTACCAGAGTTCGATAAAGTTGTTTTCAACGATGAAGTAGGTGTAGTACATGGTCCAGTACAAACACAGTTTGGTTATCATCTACTTGAGATAACAGAACGTTCATAACCTGGAAGAGGTAGGCTTTCTACCTCTTGTTCACTTCTTAATATTGGGGCATTAGCTCAGCTGGGAGAGCGCTTCGCTGGCAGCGAAGAGGTCATCGGTTCGATCCCGTTATGCTCCACCAATCTATCTTCAACTTAATCTTCTTTCTTCCAGTCAAAGCAAATTATGACATAAATATGACATAAGTAATGATACACTTTTCTATACTAAAATTTAAGGAGATTAAAATGAAACAAATAACAACGATTTTACTAACTGGTGTCGCTGCCTTTTTTCTAAGTGCATGTGGGGGAGGAAGTAGTGATAGTGAGATACCTTCTGAACTTGTAACAATTACTGAGCAAAATGCTGATGCAGTCGTGGCATCTGCCATTGGTTCAATATCAGGAGCAATGGATATTGAGGATATTCCTCTTTTATCAACTAGTTCTTCTGTAGCAAAAAGTACTTCGATAATAACACAATATGCTAAAACGATATCTACTGATTTGCAAATATCTGCAATAGTAACTGGTACAGAAGCATGTTCAGGAGGTGGTACAGTTACATATAATGTCGACGATATAACAGAGGAAGGGACAATTACATTTAATGAATGTGTGGAATCTGATGTAACTATAGACGGAACAATGGAACTGACAATCGATGGTACAAACTACATTGCTGAATTTATAGGGTTAAAAATACAAATGCTTGATGATATTATCTTCTATGAATATGCAATCGTTAATCTCAATGAATATAATAGTGACCTAAGTATAACAATCACTGGTTATTCTACAGATGGCGTTAATAGAATGGATTTAAAAGATTATACAGCAACAATCACTGGTGATAATCTCACCATAAATGGTTTGGTAAAAACAAGTTGTATAAGTGCATGGATTGAAGTAAAAACAACGCAAGCACTCGTAATGCCTGGTTATTGTCCTATTGCAGGTGAAGTCTCTATACTTGGGAATGGTTCAGATATAAAAATGGTCTTTAATTCTGACGAAAGTGTGGATGTATCTCTTAATGGACAAGCATATGATAGCTATAATACTTGTAATGAGCTTCCATCATTAGATGAGGTTTGTCCATAAGGCTATATAGCTTTAATAATAAAGTGGGAGCCTTAGCCGCTCCCCATAAACTATCATACATTGGATATTTGATTTGTTTGGAATTAAAACCTTTTATCTAAGGGTTTGTACATACTCTTCAGCTTTTTCAAGATCAAAATAGTAACGGATGCTAGTGAGTTTACGTTTTCCTATCCATGTTGAAATGAGATAATAATCATCTGTTATCTTCTCTATGTTGCTGTACATTTCCGGATCAAAAACACCTTTTTGGGATATATAGAGTTTGTCTTTTATGATTTTGTATTTTTCTCGTTTAGAAGAGACATCTCCAAGGATGGGAGTATAGACAACTTTCTTATCAAAAAAAGCTGTATGTATCAGTACATTAGGTGACCACTCTTCTGCTCCATAAGCACAAAGATAAAGTGTTTTTTGATGAAGCCTATCATATAAAGAGAGATCCTTTTTGGTTGGATCAACTATCTTACGACTATGCGGAGTATAGACTACTTCTGGTTTGATTTGGGTCACTGTGTTGTTGAC
>NZ_JBATIY010000110.1:0-3082 GCF_049668085.1 Sulfurovum sp.
GCTTTCTCTTTTTCGCTGTCTTCATCAAACCAGCCTATGGCAGTAGGGTAGATGAGCAGTTCTGCTCCCTTAAGTGTCATGGCACGTGCAGCTTCAGGATACCATTGGTCCCAGCAGATCAGTACACCCAGTTTTCCAACAGACGTTTGTATCGGTTCAAAACCTAGATCTCCCGGGGTAAAATAAAATTTCTCATAAAACCCGGGATCATCTGGAATGTGCATTTTTCTGTATTTCCCTGCAACAGAACCATCTTTTTCAAAAACGACTGCAGTGTTATGGTAGAGTCCTGCTGCACGTTTTTCAAACAGTGAGGTAACCAATACTATACTGTTTTCTTTGGCAACACTGCTCCAAAATACTACATCAGATTCAAATTGAGATGCATAATCAAAAAACTTTGTATCTTCACTTTGACAAAAATACTCTGTTTGATGTAACTCTTGTAGTACAACAAGTTGTGCACCATTCTGTGCAGCTTGTTGTATCTGTTCTTTAGTGACTTGTAGGGTTTGTTCTTTAGTGTGATGGTAAGATTGTTGGATAAGTGCTGTTTTCATAGTATGATTTTATCATAAAATACTATAATCAAAAAAATGAGTATAAAAGAGGTCCTTGTGAATTATAGTAAAACATCTATCATGCTATTCATGCCTATGATTTTTTTTGCTGGTTGTGGCTCTCATACGATATACAAAGAAAGTACAATGGTTTCAAAACCCTATCATGCACCTGAACTTGATAGTCAGACAAAACAAAACTATTTAAATGCTGTCAATAAAGTACGCAGTCAAGGTAGAAATTGTGGTCATGCGGGTAATTTCTCTGCTGCACGAGCTTTGAAATGGAGTGATACACTATATAAAGCATCTTTTGAACACAGTCAAGATATGGCAAAGAGTAACAACTTTAGTCATAATGGATCCTATAGAACATCTGACTGGACAGCTAATGTACAACATTTGAGAAGAGGCAGTAGTTTTAGGGAACGTATAGAAAATAATGGATATAAAAAATGGAAAAATATTGCAGAAAATATTGAAATGGGATCTTCAACTATAAATGAGGCTTTAGCACATTGGTTAGCTTCTGATCAGCATTGTGCCAATATCATGAACCCTGATTTTACAGATGTCGGTATGGCGAGTGTAAAAAAAGAGGGTACGCAGCTAAAGTATTGGACACAAAAATTTGCTGCACATCAATAAACCACTTGCATCGTAGAGCAATGTAGACTTCCACCTTGTTCTATCAATTTTAAACAATTGATCGGAATGATCTCTTTATCTGGAAATACTTCTTTAAATAGTTCTCCTACTCTCGCATCATTTTTATCATTATAAGTAGGATAGATAAGTGCATCATTGGTAATAAGAAAATTGGCATAGGTCGCAGGTAGTCGTTCTCCGGTATCATTATATTTTGCTTCACACATGGGAAGTGGAATCAATGTGTATGGTTTACCTTCTGTCGTTGTAAAGCCTTGCAGTTGCGCTTCCATCTTCAGCAGTGCCGGATAATGCTCATCTTCGGTATCGTCACACTTTATATACATGATCGTTGTTTGATTGACAAACCTGGCCAGGGTATCAATGTGACTGTCTGTATCATCACCTGCAAGATAACCATGGTCTAACCATAAAACCCTCTGTGCACCTAAATGGGTATGCAGTTTCTCTTCTATCTCTTTTTTACTCAGTCCACTGTTTCTGTTTGGGTTGCAAAGACATTCAGAAGTAGTGAGTATGGTACCTTTTCCATCACTCTCTATAGAACCGCCTTCCAATACAAAATTAACTTGTTCAAGAGGTGTGATACCCAAGTAGCCTTTTGTATATAAAGTTTTGTTGACAGCGTTGTCAAGTGTTGCTTCAAATTTACCACCCCAACCGTCAAACGTGAAGTCAAGCAGTTTTACTTCATCGTCTTCTTTTAGACTGATATAGCCGTAGTCACGTATCCAGGTGTCGTTGGTAGGTATCTCTATAAAAGTCATGTTACGTGTGGAACAAAACATATTTGAGATCTTTTCTTTATCTTTGCAGATAATGTATACAGCTTCTCCATAGGCTATGGCCTGCGCAATACGTATAAAAGGAGAGAGACTTTCCTCTAATGCTACAGGATTGTCTACATTGTACCAATCTGTTTCTTCATGTGGGAAAGAGATGAGTACAAGACGTTGTTTTTCCCATTCTGCTGGCATTACTCTTTTTGCATTTTCTTGCATTTTGTCCCTTTTTATTATCTATTTTGGTATAATCTCTACATGGCATTTATTACAATAAATAAACAAAATTTCTATCATAATCTTAACCAAATTGCACTAAAAACTGGCTCAGTTGAGAAGATCGCAATTGTCCTTAAAGACAATGCCTATGGTCATGGTCTAGAGCTTATGGGAAGACTGGCATCGGAGTTTGGTATCAAACATGCTGTTGTACGAAAAACGGTAGAAGCAGAGTTGATAAGATCATTATTTGAAACAGTACTTATACTTGGTGACAGCATCATAAAGGATGAGAAATACTCTTTTGCTGTTAATACTTTGGGCGATATCAAAAAAGCCCAACAAGATGCAAAAGTAGAACTTAAAGTAGATACAGGCATGCATCGTAACGGTATCGCTTTGGATGAGATAGATGAAGCACTTGATCTGATAAAAGAAAACAATTTAGAGCTTACAGGTGTGATGACACACTACCGCAGTGCAGATGAATTGAGCTCCGAACTCTTTTGGCAACAAAAACAGTTTGAAACAGTGAAACAAAAAGTAAAAGAGGCAGGTTTTGCAGGCGTAAGAGTACATTCACATAACTCTGCTGCTATCCTTCGCATGAAAAGTTTTGATGAAGATCTGGTACGCGTAGGTATAGGGGCATATGGATACAATGAATTACCAGACTCTTTTGATGAAGTAGCATTGCGTCCAGTGATGTCACTGCATGCTAAAAAGGTTTCTTCTAGAGTGTTAAAATCCGGCGAACGTATCGGTTATGGAGGAGACTTCATCGCTGCAGATGAGATGACAGTATCTACTTATGATCTAGGCTATGGTGATGGATGGTGCAGAGGGGACGCT
>NZ_JBATIY010000111.1:0-5801 GCF_049668085.1 Sulfurovum sp.
CATCTAGAAAGCGGTACGTCAGTGCATGTGATGAATTAAAATTTTTTAAACAAGAAAAAGAATTTTATGATGAAGCCATGATGGTATTGTCTGAAAATTATGATATTGTATTTGCAAATCAATCAGCTAAACAACTATTTTCTCTAGATAAGAATAATGTAAGACTCAAAAGTACAAAGGCTGTTGAACTCAAAACCGATACATCTTATCCTGATGAGTTTTTTAAAGTACTGAAAGAAAAAGTGAATGGACAAACAGAAAGCTTCCATCTAAAAAATGTAATACTTGTGATTTCAGGTAAATTTCAACATGTCAATATATATGTTGATAAAAGTGCATGGAATGTAAATAAAACGATCACCTGTATCATAGATATGCAAATGATTGCACCTTCAGAAACCGATAATAGTGCTAAAGCAAAAGAAGGTGGGGTTGATTTTTTCACAGGACTGCCTACCCAATTTTCTGCTCTTACTACTATTAACACGTTAGTGATAGAGAGTCAAAAAAAATCTAGGTCGTTTGGGTTATTTTTATTGGGTATAGATCATTTTAGAGATCTTCAAACTACTTTAGGATTAGCATATTCTAATCAGATCATAAAAAAAATGGCGGATTATTTTAAAAAACATAAAGATGATAATATTCGTGTTTATCGTATGGATTGTGATAAATTTTTACTTGTTGTAGAAAAAGTATCAGATGAAGAAGAAGCTCGTGATATAGCTAGAGGACTTATTGCCAGTATAGGAAATTATTACAAATCAGACAAAGAAGTTCGATTGACGGCTTCATTAGGTATTTCAATGTATCCAATGCATGGTGAGAATGCTACTAAATTATTGAATCATTCTTATATTGCATTGGATCAAGCACAAAAAGAGAGCGAATCCAATATTGAATTTTTCACAACAGAGTCTCAAACGGTACATAAAGATGAAGTAAAAATGAATGAAGAGATTCGTAAAGGATTGCAAAATAATCAGTTTTTCCTTTATTATCAGCCTATGTTCAGCTTGAAAAATGAAGAGATGGTAGGGGCTGAAGCACTTATTCGTTGGAAACATCCTGAACATGGATTGATCGCAGCAGATAAATTTTTAGATGTTGCGCAGAAAACAGGGCTTATTGTTGATATTGGGGAGTATGTATTTAGAGAAGTGATAAAACAGCGTAAACAGTGGGATGCATTAGGTTTGCAGAAGTTTAAGATCACAGTGAACCTCTCTTTAAAAGAGATGCAGGTTCAAACGCTCATAGAAAAGTTGAAAAGCTTATTTGAACAGTATTCTGTAGATCCAAAAGAGTTTAATCTAGATATTACAGAAAGTGCAGCTATGGCAAACATTGAACAGACTATGATGGACTTTAAGCTCTTTAAAGAGTTGGGTGTTACGATTTCTCTGGATCAATTTGGTGCAGGTTATTCTTCACTAAAGTATCTACAGGCATTACCGCTTTCCATGGTTAAAATAGACAGGTCGTTGATCTTTGAGCTTTATTATAATTTAGATCATCAAATTACAGTAAAATCTATGATAGCATTATTACATGGATTAGGATTTGAAGTTGTTGCCGAGGGAGTTGAAACATCTAAGGAATCCTCTCTGCTATATAATTTAGGATGTGATTATGCGCAAGGGTATTTATTCTCCAGACCACTGCCGGCACTTGAATTTGAAGAGTTATTGAGGTAATAACTCTAAGTGGATTTAAGAGGCTAAAGCCTCTCAAATTTACATCATGCCACCCATACCACTCATGTCTGGCATAGCCGGTTGTGCTGTAGGTGTTGCTTCTGGTATATCTGAAACAGTTGCTTCAGTAGTAAGAAGTAAAGATGCTACTGAAGTGGCATTTTGAAGTGCGACACGTTCCACTTTAAGTGGATCGATGATACCTGCTTCCAACATATCTACATATTCTCCAGTTGCAGCATTAAATCCTAGATTTTCTTCAGAAGCATGAGCGATCTTGTCGGCTACAACACCTGCATCAAATCCAGCATTTTCTGCAATTTGTTTCATAGGTGCAAATACAGCTCTAAGTATGATCTGTGCACCTACTTCTTCATCTCCTGTAAGACTAAGTGAAGTAGATTGGCTTGCTTTGATGAGTGCAGCTCCACCACCGATAACGATACCTTCATCCACAGCAGCCTTGGTTGCTGAAAGTGCATCATCTACTCTGTCTTTTTTCTCTTTCATTTCAGTTTCAGTAGCAGCACCTACTTTGATCACTGCAACACCGCCAGAGAGTTTTGCAAGTCTCTCTTGAAGTTTTTCTTTGTCATATTCACTTGTAGTTGTCGAGATCTGTGTTTTGATCTCTCCTACTCTTGCAAGCACAGCATTTTTGTCACCTTTACCGTCTACGATAACCGTGTTGTCTTTGTCTATGACTACTCTTGCTGCATGACCTAGTTCGGCCAGTGTTGTTTTTTCTAACGAAAGTCCAAGTTCTTCAGTGATGAGTGTCGCACCAGTTAAGATAGCGATATCTTTAAGCATCTCTTTTTTTCTATCCCCAAAACCAGGTGCTTTAACTGCTACGATGTTAAGGACACCTTTAAGACGGTTCAGTACAAGTGTTGCAAGTGCTTCACCCTCTAGGTCATCTGCAATGATGAGAAGGGGACGTCCACTTTGCTGTACTTGTTCTAATACAGGTACAAGGTCTTTAAGTGAAGTGATCTTCGCATCAGTTAAAAGTATGATAGGGGTTTCCATCTCACATGTCATTTTTTCAGAGTTCGTTACAAAGTACGGAGAAAGATATCCTCTGTCAAACTGCATACCTTCAACTACTTCAAGGTCATCATTGATACCTTTGGCTTCTTCTACCGTAATAACACCATCTTTACCCACTTTATCCATCGCTTCAGCGATCAGGTTACCTATAGTCTTATCAGAATTTGCAGAGATAGTTGCGACTTGTTCGATCTCTTTTTTATCTTTCACTTCTTTAGACATCTTTTGAAGTTCTTCTATGATGGCAGCAGATGCTTTATCCATTCCTCTTTTTACTTCTATAGGATTTGCTCCTGCAGTAATGTTTCTAAGACCCTCTTTAAAAATAGCATGAGCTAGCACTGTAGCAGTAGTTGTACCATCACCAGCTTCATCCGCTGTGTTGCTAGCCACTTCTTTGACCAGTTGAGCACCCATGTTTTCAAGTGGATCAACAAGTTCTATCTCTCTGGCGACACTCACGCCATCTTTTGTAATGTGCGGTGCACCATAACTTTTTTGTATGAGTACATTGCGACCTCTTGGACCCATTGTTACTTTCACTGCATCAGCGAGTTTGCTGACACCTGCATAAAGTCCGCTTCTTGCTTTGTCTGAATAAAATATTTCTTTTGCCATGTGTATTCCTTAATCGTTTATAATTAGTTGATAAGTCCTAAGACTTCTTTACTGAGTAAAATAAGATATTCTTTACCTTCTATAGTAATTTCCATACCTGAAAAGTTAGCAAATACGACTGTGTCACCTACATCGATACCGTCTTCTCTTGCGACGGGTCCTACTGCAATTACTTTGCCTTCTAAAGGTTTCTCTTTTGCTGTATCAGGAATGTAAAGTCCAGATGCTGTTGTGTTTGATTGTTCTTCACGTTCTACGAGAACTCTATCTTTTAGTGGTTTAAATGCCATAATAAATTTCTCCTTTTCTTAATAGTTTTTGTGGATGCATTGTAATAGTTTTTTGTTAAAAAGTCAAGATGGTTGTTTGAAATTATTTAATAAAGTTTAGTTAATATGACTAAACTATGTATTCTGCATCTATTTTTTACTTTTTTTTGTAGTTTTTTCTTATACTCATTGACAATAAAGGTATCTTTGGTTAAAATTCCGTCTCTTCACAAAGATGTCAAGGTAGCTCAGCTGGTTAGAGCGCTGGTCTCATAAGCCGGAGGTCGAGGGTTCAAGTCCCTCTCTTGACACCATTTCCCCTATAACGCACTTTGAGACATACTGTCAGTGGAATTGTCAGTAAATAGCTTTATTTTTCTATTTATTTTCAAGTGTTCACCCTTAATGAACTTACCATAGTTTTGTATAATCATCTGTGTTGAAGTATGCCCTACAAGTTGAGCCACTTCTAAAATACTTAGATCACTGTTTTTCAACATAGACACAATGAATGTATGTCTTGTAGCATATACTTTTCTGTAATCTATCTTACAATCTTTCAGTAGATCACGCCACTCTTTTTGTTTGCTTCCTGAGAATGCAGCATAAGGCTTCCCATCTTCTTTAGAAAATAACCATAGTGAATTACTGGGTTTAGGTAGATATTTAATAAGCCCATCAAAGATAGGAACATCACGTATACTACTATCCGTTTTAGGTGTCGTTATTTTACCTTTGTTAATACTTCTTCTAACTCTGATCACTCTATTTTTTAAGTCTATATCAGAGTGCATAAGTGCCAACACTTCACCAGTTCTCATTCCAGTATAGAAACTTATCGCTAAAAAAGTCTGTAACCATCCAAAGGTCTTACTGAGGATAATGTCCACCTGTTGACTAGAAAACGGCTCTACACTCTTTTTCGTGTGTTTAGGAAGTTTTATCTTGTCACATGGGTTATGCTTAATGGCTTCTGCATCAATTGCATTGTCAAACACACCTCTTAGTGGAGTTAAATAGTTGTTTACAGTCTTTGGTGTATTAATTTCAAGTCTGTCTCTGACAAACTCTTTGATCATAGCTCTATTAATAGCATTGATTCGAATATCACCGAAACGATCATTCAAAACATTTACAATACTTACTAACTGATTATATGTCTTTATATGCTCTTTATCCTTTAAAAAGATTTTGGCATAATATTTGAATTCCTTTGCCTTAGTTCCTGCAACCTCACCTAATATGATTTTGCGCTCTAAAGTTGGAATAACCTCTTTTTCAATCAATCTTCTGTTTGCTTTGGTATCTTTAAGCCGTGTACTTTTTTGAACGGTTTTAGTACCAATCATATACTCTACATAGAGTATTCCATTCGATCGTTTGAACATTCTTACCATGTTTACCATCCTCTCCAGTAGACAATGGGCATTATTATATTACCAAATCCAAGATATTTTTTGCTTTATCAGATAGGTTTTGATTTTCTACCCACTCGATCATTTTAGATACTTTCCAATCTATGCGCTTAGATTTTGGGAAGTAATGTATGTTTTCAAAAAAGATCACATCTCTGTTATTGAGAAGATAGTCACTACTATAGCCGATAAGTTTTGCCATATCATTGGTCTTTAAATAAAGTGGAATTGTATTCATGCACTTTGCCCTATATCGCTGACAGTTTCATAAAATACCATCTTGAATCCTTCTTCTTATGTTCATATGTGAAGACTCTTTAGGGTAAGAATCTCATCTTGAAAATTATTCTAGCTGAATCGTATGGGTAAAAAATAGCCTGCAAAAATTGAAAATTATAAAATTACATTTTGCAATGAACAATCAACTACTTTTCTTTTAAGATTGAAATCTTCAAATGAAAAAGTTGGATTTTACCCATCCTCTTTTGCTAGAGTTTTGAAATAAACAAGACTACGCAAAGGTAAACCTTCTTCGTTCTCTTGCTTAGAACACAAATTCAATATTATCTATCATACGAAGGAGAGGAATATGGCAAAGATGACAACAATCTCAGCAAAGCTAACGGTTGAGGAAAAGATGAGGTTTCAGCAGATGGCCAAAGAAAAGGGTCTGACTATCTCTGGATTAATCAAGCAGTTCATAAAAATGGGAAAGGTCTTTGATGTAAACGAAATGGATAGACTCGAAG
>NZ_JBATIY010000112.1:0-2668 GCF_049668085.1 Sulfurovum sp.
TATTCTTCTACGGTCACAGCACTATTGTACTTGGTTCCATTTATAGAAAAACTTCAACATGGAAAGTCCTCTTTACGTAAGGTCAAAGCCAAATTGGCTGAGGCATTTGTCAAACGTGCTAAAAAAGCAGAATTTACTGCCTGCAATATAAACCTTATACAGGGTGAATACTATGTTGACTTCAAAGACAAAAAAGTAGGTTCTTCTGCCATTCTTACCAACATGTTAGGTAATGTAGCACTGCTTGCTACTTCAGAAGATGATACTTCTAAAGATATTGGGGATGAAGTAAGCATTCTTTTATTGGACTAGGCTGCAACTTTTGCTTGTATCTTTAGGAAAAGTGCAAGCTCTGCTACTGTTTTACATCCTGAGTTCATTGCTTCATTAAGTAATTTTCTATTTCTTTTAAAATCCATTTTCAATCCTTTGTGTTTAAATATGTCAAATTGTATATATAAAATAAAAAATATTTAAAAAATATGACAAATTGTCATACTTTTAAGAAAAATATCCTATAATTTGACATATATAGATAAAAAAGGAGTTAAAATGTTAGTATTGAGTGAAATTATAGAAAAATTAAAAGATGTACTTTCAGAAAGTACCATAGGGAAAAAAGTATTTGACAAAGATGTGGCAAATGCACTGAATATCCCTCAGGCAACTTTTGCAACGATGAAAAAGCGAAACTCTATCCCATATGAAGAGATATTGGAGTTTTGTGCAATCAAGAAGATCTCTGTAAATTGGCTTTTCTTTGATCAAGCCGTTGATATGCTTAAAGCGGAGACAGAGAAATTCTTCCAAGTACGGTATTTTGCAGATATCCGTGCAAGTGCAGGTGGGGGTGCCTATGGATTTGATGAAGATTTTGAGACTATTTCAATAGATGAAAAGATCATGCACAATATGGTCGGATTGGGAAATACAGAACTCGAAGCCATTCATGTAGATGGTGAGTCTATGGAACCAACACTGCAAGATGGAAGTATCGTGTTTGTAGATAGAGAACAAACCAACATCAATAAAGATGGTATCTTTATTGCCTCAACGACCACAGGACTTTTTATTAAACGAATCCGTCAAAGAGCAGATGGAATGGTAGAATTGATATCAGACAATAAAATGTATTCTCCGGAGGTTATCTCTCCAGATGAAGTAAGTATCGTAGGTAAAGTAGTGGGGAATATAGAAAGTTTATAGGTTATTGGCACACTCCACGCATCGGACACTCTCCGGACGTATGCTCATACGTCCTATGCCGATCGGTTCTTCACACGCTATGCATATACCAAACATAGGCTTATCTACCCGCAAAAGGGCATTTGTGAGCCTAGAGAGACGTAATTTTGATTCATCTAGTATTTTGTTGTTGACATGCTGTTCTCCCATGGCCTCTAAGCGGGTAAGTCTCCCGAGTGAACAGTCCGGAGCGATGGGCTTTACTTTTTCTTCTAGTATGGCGATTTGTTCTTTGAGTGTTATGATATCGTGCTCTATCTGCTCTTTAATGTGACTTTTTTCTTCATCTGTCATTTGCGGCTACTTTATGGTATATTGAGATTATTATACATGAAATGGGACAAAATGCGAAAAATAATATATTTTATCACACTTTTTACTTTTTTGTGGGCAGAACATAACCATACGAATGCCCTTACAAAAGAAGACTCACCCTATTTGCAACAACATGTACATAACCCTGTCAATTGGTATCCTTGGGGCCAGGAAGCTTTTGATAAAGCAAAAAAAGAAAAAAAACTTATTTTTCTCTCTATAGGATACAGTACCTGTCACTGGTGTCACGTCATGGAAGAGGAGAGTTTTACTTCCGATGAAGTAGCTAAATTGCTTAATGAAGGGTATATATCTATTAAAGTGGACCGAGAAGAATTTCCTCAGTTAGATAAGAAATATCAAAAGATATATAGATCAGTGAGAGGGAAGAGAGGAGGCTGGCCGTTGACTGTTTTCATGACTCCTGAGGCAAAAGTATTTCATGTGGCTACCTATATTCCCAAGGAAGAGGGGTATGGTTCCATAGGGATGATGAATATGCTGCCTTCTTTTATTCAAGTACAAAAAGAAAATACAAAACAACTGCAAATACTTGTAGAAGAACATAGACAGGCAGAGTTAAACGGAAATGCAAAAGAAAAGTTAAAAGAGAAGTTGAGTTTGAAAGTAATGGATGCAGCGGTAAAAGAAATTTCTGGAGAGTTTGATAAAGAGAATGGAGGTTTTGCTTCAAGACCAAAATATCCAGAAGCCTCAAAGATAGCACTTTTAATAGATATTTATAAATTAAATGGCAATAAACAAGCATTTAATATGGCAGAAAAAACACTCAAAAAGATGGCACAAGGAGGTATCTACGATCAGATAGGTGGAGGTTTTTTCCGTTACACCACAGATTATCAGTGGCAGATCCCTCATTTTGAAAAGATGCTTTATACCAATGCAGAGCTCATCCCTCTGTATGTAAATATGTATAGACTGACAGCAGACCCTTTGTACAAAAAAGTAGTGAATGAAACCATTACACAAATGGAAAAGCATTTTATGAAAGAGGGTGTGTATCTCTCTGCTAGTGATGCAGACAGTGAAGGTGAAGAGGGAGGGTACTTCATCTATGAATATGTGGAAGTAAAAAAAGATCTACTGG
>NZ_JBATIY010000113.1:0-4408 GCF_049668085.1 Sulfurovum sp.
TATGAATCCTGCAGACAGCGTCACATCATCGACATCTGTATTTGTGACCCTATAGACTTCAAAATAATTTGGTATCATTCTAAGATCATCACTGTCTGCATGCGGTGTGTCCAGGGACTGTCTTCCAAGTTTTATCTCAGTATTTCCCCATTTCCCATCTAAATATGCCTGAGAGAGCAAAATAAAGCTTTTTCCATTTACATCAAAGAAATCATTATTTAGATCGGAGTTGTTTTGCTGATTTCCAAGATTGAGTACCGTGTATGCTTCAGCACCCAGCATCAGTCCATTCCACCTTTGCGTATTGAAGTGAACATGCCCTGCCAGCGCATAGGCAGTTGTATTTGTTGTACCTTCTTCTGAAAAGTGAATATATCCTGCTCTCACTTGTCCCCGTGTATGCTCTAAAGGGTCATATCCACTCAATATGCTTCTTACACTTCGGACTTCTATGGGTTGCTGCATCTCTTCTTCTGTCGAAGAGACGTTGGACTCGGTATTTATACTTTCAAATGATAGAATAAAGTTTTCTCCATAAATACTAATACTCATTATCATTATAATGAGTGCATTTAACGCTATCTTATTCATTTTTAATTATTCCTATTTAATTTATGGTTCTGAAGTAAAGACAAAGCAGCACTTTATCTCTACCCAGTGATTCTTTCTACTTCTATTTTTCCTGCTTCATCTGCTCTCAGTGCAATGAGGGTTGAACCTACTTCGATCTCCATCGTCTGCTTGGCAATGGAACACCCCTTGATAAACAGTGTCTCTCCGCGCATGACACCAAAAGAGGTTAATCTGTCTTTTAATGCTTTATCTGCATGGATTTTAACGATCTCCGCTTTGTCACCTTTATGTAAGTCACTTAATACCATATCATACTCCTGTAATCATCAGCGTCACCCGGTACGCTATAAAACTTAATATCCATGCCGTTGTCGTGGTCATAAAGAAAAGATACACTAGATATTTCCATCCTCCTGCCTCTTTGGCAAAAACCATTGATGCAGCCAAACAAGGCAAGTAGATCATGACAAACACAATAAATGCAATTGCAGAAGCAAACGGTATATTCGCTTTTATCTGTGCAATAAGTCCTTCATTTCCTTCATCTACCTCATCGCCCAATGCATAGAGTACACCCAACGTAGAGACAACCACTTCTTTAGCTGCCAGCCCCGTCTCCAGTGCTACAGCCATACGCCAATCAAAACCAAGTGGCGCGAAGAATGGTTCAGACGCATGTCCTATCTTTCCTAAGTAACTCTGCTCAAGCAAATTCAGGGAAAGTTCATTGTTTAATTGACTTTTCATCTCATCATTGTTTGCTTGTGCTATTTTGCTTTCATACTGTGCTTCAAGTGCCATGTTTTTAGGGTAGTTACCTGCAAACCAGATGAGTATAGAAGCAGCCAAAATAAAGGTTCCTGCTTTTTTAAGGTAAGATTTCGCCTGTCCATACACCGTATGCCAAATGAGCTTGATCGAGGGCATGCGATACTTTGGCATCTCCATTACAAAAGGTTCATCTTCACCTTTGAAGACAAACATCTTAAGTACTTTGGCTGCAAAAAGGCCTAAGATAGCCCCTGAGATGTAAATAACAAACAAGATGTTCCCTGCTTGTTCTTCAGCAAAAAATGCGCCTGCAAAAAGTACATAGATAGGCAGCCTTGCTCCACAAGACATAAATCCTATGATGAAAAGCGTAATGAGTCTGTCTTTTTCATTTTTTAGTGTACGTGCAGCCATATATGCTGGGACAGAACACCCAAAACCTGTTACTAACGGGATAAAGCTTTTTCCATGCAGTCCAAACTTATGGAAAAAACCATCCAGTAAAAAAGCCACACGACTCATATACCCTGTTGTCTCAAGCAATGCGATCCCTATAAAGAGAATCAGGATATTGGGTAAGAACATTACAACTGCTCCTACACCAGCTATCATACCATCTGCAACAAGTGATCCTAATTCACCTTCTCCCAATACTGATTTTGCTTGATCCCCAAGCCACCCGAAGGCTGCATCAATATAGTCCATAGGAACAGAACCCAATTCAAAGGTTAGCTGGAACAAAGCCCACATAAAAAACAAGAAAAGAGGTATTCCCAGCACTTTGTTAATAAGAAGATTGTCTATTTTCTGTGTGAGATTTTTGGCTTTCATCCCTGCTACAGACATCACTTCCATCTTTGCCCCTTTGGCAAAAGCAAAATGTTCATCTGCGAAGATCTCATCCAAATCTTTTGTGTTATTGTGCAGATAGAGGTGATTTAGCCCTTCTCTTACGATAGGCAACATCTCTATCCAGATAGGTTCATCATGCATCTTTTTATATACATCTGCATTTTCCTGTAGCAATCTAACGGCCAACTGACGATAAGGAATCGTATTTTTATACTTTTTCTCTTTTAAGAATGTGACGATGGTCTCTATCTCTTCTTCGATAGGATCACTATAAATGACTTTTGCACCTGTCTCCTCTTTTTCATAGATTTCAATGATGGCTGCTTTAAGTGCTTCAACTCCAGTTTTTTTAGAGGCAGACGTTTTAATGCAGGGGACGCCAAGAATAGCTGAGAGTTGTTTCTCATCTATTGTGATACCTTCCTTTTGTGCTTCATCATCCATATTAAGCGCAACCACCACTTTTTTACCCGTTTCAAGGAGTTGTGTCGTAAACAACAAATTTCTCTGAAGGTTTGTAGAATCCACTACATTGACGATGACATCATACTCATCACTTTGTAAAAAACTTTTTGTTACTTTTTCTTCTATTGTATATTCGGTTAAAGAGTATGCTCCGGGGAGGTCAATAATATGAACTTCATAATCCTTACAAGAAACTTCATCACATATCTTAAATTCAACTTCTGTTTTATCTACCGTTACCCCTGAAAAGTTTCCTACTTTTAGTGTGGCATTGGATATAGCATTAATCAATGAACTTTTCCCAACATTGGGTTGTCCTGCTAATGCAATAGTAATTTTTTCCACTTGGTTTCCTTATGGAGCATTATAATTTACATAAATGATAATTGTTATCACTTAACTAGATTTGCTGGAGTATAGTCAACCTTTTCTTAAAGAAGAATTAACTTGAGAGTAATTATCAATAAAATAATGGTTCTTTTTTAAAATTTTAAATTTCTTAAAAGGTCTCCTGCTTTTCCACCCAATGCTTCTTCTATCTTATTTTGTAATTTTTCATCTATTTTATCTCTAAATAGAGCAGAGGTATCAACCGTTACTTTCGGGTTATCTACGGTTCCCTTGATCTTACCATTCACGGTATACTTATCATAAACAAATGTAAACTTCGCGGTATTGGTGTTCTTTATTTTATCTATCCTGCCATCTGTAATTTCGATACTACTGTTTGTGCCTTGTGCATGAAGTGTATAATCAGTGACCTTCCCTCGAATGTCTGCATGAAACTTCGTAGAATCGAAAATAACACGTGCGGGATCTTTACCTATTATCATTTTAATGGTATTGGTCGTAGGACTTGGTTTTATCTGAAAGGCAGTAATGTCAATATCTACCACACCTGATTTATTCTTAAGGTTATACTTTCCTTTTCCAAATGCTTTTCCTAAGAAATCTTTCTTGTGTCCAAGTAACCCTAAAATATTCTCCAATGGCACATTGTCAATAGTGCTGATAAGATCATCTCCTAGAAGTGTAGAGGTGACCTTACCTCCGAGTGTGCTTGTCTGTGCTGTCACTGTTCGTACCTTGTCTTTAGACCACTCTCCTTTAAGAACAAGAGGACCATAAAGCTTTCTATCTATCACTTTATGCCATTCTTTCAAACTTGGAATGTCTAGAGTATACTTACTTTTAAAAGCTTTTGTCTCTGGATCGTAAACCATCTCTTCAAGGAAAATATCGCCAATAGAAGTCTTTATTTTTGACTGACCGTAGCCTATACCCTTTTTAAACTGACCTGAAGCATCCAAGGTAATATTTGCTTTTAATCCCTCTCCCATTAGCTTCTTCATTTCAGCAGGTTGAGTCACAAGATTTGCATTTTTAAATGAAAAAGTCCCTTCGCGTGGTTTATGACTGGATAAAACTATTTGACCATCCATCGTTCCTTTGGCATACCCTGGTAATCCAAATAAAGTAAATAGTTTCTCTACAAAAAGTTGTGAAGCATCCAGTTTGACTGTTTTACTGTCATGTGAGAAAGCTACCTTTTTGCCTAAACCCTTTATGTCGCCTAAAATCGTAAGCTTATCTTTAAATTCAAGGGATCCCTTTGCTGCAAGTGGGGTATTTTTTTTCACTTTTGCTTTGGGAAGAAGTGTGTTGATATCATGAACCAATAGATCATATTTTGAAGTCCATATTTTCTTATGGAAGTCATATTCTAATGAAGAGAGTGTCAGATCTG
>NZ_JBATIY010000114.1:0-8348 GCF_049668085.1 Sulfurovum sp.
GCACAGATTACTGCTGATGCAACAAACTTTACACGTAATATCGTCAATACGACTCCTGATGACTGTTATCCTGATGTCATGGCTGATATCGCTGAGTCAATGGCAAAGGAAACGGGCCTAAAATGTAAAGTACTTAAACCAAAAGAGCTTCAAAAAGAGAAAATGGAAACATTACTTGCCGTCGCACGTGCAAGCCGCCATAAACCAAGAGTTATACACCTTGCACATAAACCAAAAGACGCAAAATGCGTGGTTACTCTTGTAGGTAAGGGCCTTACATACGACAGTGGTGGACTTAGCCTCAAACCGGCAGACTTCATGGTAACAATGAAGTCAGATAAAAGTGGTGGTTCTGCAGTGATAGGTATCATGAAGGCCGTTGCAGAGATGAACTTACCTATAGAGGTACATGGTTTTGTAGGTGCAGTAGAAAACATGATCGGTGGAGATGCATATAAACCGGATGATGTACTCGTCGCTAAAAATGGTAAAACGATCGAAATCCGTAATACAGATGCAGAAGGTAGATTGGTCCTCGCAGATACTCTTTGTTACGCACAGCAGGAAGTAAAAGCTGACTACCTCTTCGACTTTGCAACACTTACTGGTGCATGTGTTGTGGGTGTAGGACATTATACTTCAGGTGTCATGGGTAACTCTGATGAGATAAAGTCACTTGTAGTAGATGCTGCAAAACGTTCGGGTGAATTGGCAACTGCTTTAGATTTCAATCCTTATCTTAAGAAGACTATCAAATCTGATATCGCTGATGTATGTAACATATCAAATACACGTTATGGTGGAGCGATCACGGCAGGTCAATTCCTCTCTGAATTTATAGATAAAGACCATACAGATAAATGGGCACACATAGACATTGCGGGTCCTGCATTTGTAGAACATGCATGGGGTGAAAATCCTTTTGGTGCTTCTGGTGCAGGGGTTAGACTTATGGTGAAACTTATAGAAAATCTTGCAGAAAGTCAAGAGAATTGATACTCCACTCCATAAATGAGGTGGAGTATCAAACCGTAATATAACCCATATTTTGCTATATTACAGCAAAATTTTAATAGGATATTTTATGTCTAAATCTCTGATAACCGATCTTTTTTCTTTATTACTGATTGGTGTATCATTTTTTATACCATCTCCTTATCATGATGCTATGTTGTTTACAGGTCTTTTTGCACTCTCTGGTGCCATAACCAACCAACTGGCTATTCATATGTTATTTGAAAAAGTACCTTTTCTTTACGGTTCCGGGGTTATAGAAAAAAATTTTACTGTGTTTAAAGAGTCTATCCGTGAGATGATCATGAAACAATTCTTTAGTAAAGAACAGTTAGGGGAGTTTTTCTCAAAAGAAGAGGAGAAGATCGATCTTAGACCTCTAGTTGAAGGTGCGGACTTTTCTCCTGCTTTTGATGCGCTTTCAAAAACGGTGATGGAGTCGAAGTTTGGAGGAGCTATAGCTATGTTCGGAGGAGAAGAAGCATTAGAAGGATTACGTGATCCTTTTTCACGTAAACTTAAAAGTGCTGTAAGTTCTATAGTTGATTCCTCTGTATTTAAAGCACAACTTGACCATCATATTCAAAGTTCAGCACTTAGTGATGATATGATCGACTCAGTTGAAGCGCTCATTACAAGACGACTGGAAGAACTTACTCCCAAGATGGTCAAAGAATTAGTACAAGAACTGATCAAAGAGCATTTAGGCTGGTTAGTTGTGTGGGGTGGTGTCTTTGGTGGACTTATAGGTCTTATCTCATCATTTTTAATTTAAGTCACTCTTTCAAAAATCCACGTAAGGGTACACCAGTGAGTACCGTAATTAACTCCTAGGGGTTAGTTTGGAAGCCACGCCAAAAAGTTATTAACTGTCATGACACACTCTTCTTGCGTGCAACCATAGATGTTTTCATTGTTTTGTATCCTTGGTAGTCTTCATCCCAAAACTTAGGTATATGTAACAGTTCACATCTTTCTTCAAAAGTTGCTTCAAGTTCACCATCATTAAGAAGAAAAGCAGGATTAGAAGATGGACGTTCATTATCTGGATGGTGTAAAAATGTTTCCATAAGTATAATTCCATTTGGTTTAAGGGCATCAATCATCTGGGGAAAAAGTGTACGTTCTAAATAGTACGTACAGACTATAAGATCATACTTTTCTTTTTCAAGGGTATAGGTATCAAAATCCACTTCTTTAGCATGAACCTGAGGAATATCTTTTAGTTGTACCAGGGCAACAGTTGAGATGTCCAATGCATCCACTTCAAAGCCAAGTGAAGCTAAGTATTTACTGTGTCGTCCCATACCGCATGCAATGTCCAGAGCTTGTTTACCTGTAGCAAGTTTAGCATAGTCAGTGACAAGTTTTATGGGCTCATCTGGGATTTTATTGTTCTGATATTTTTCATCCCAGCGTTCTTTGTCTTCTCGTGCCATAAATTACCTTTTGTTTGAAGTCTCTTTTGGTATTATTCTATCTAAATAAATTGAACTCAGAGCAGGGAGAGACTAAATGTCAAGTCGTAGTACACTTACCTTTATATCATGGAATGTTAACGGTATCAGAGCAGTAGAAAAGAAAGAAGCCCTAAAGTGGATAGATGAAGAAAAAGTGGACTTTCTAGGACTACAGGAGATCAAAGCAGAAGCAGATCAAATACCTGACAGTATATTTGACAGAGA
This sequence comes from Sulfurovum sp., assembly GCF_049668085.1. GTDB lineage: Bacteria > Campylobacterota > Campylobacteria > Campylobacterales > Sulfurovaceae > Sulfurovum. The sequence goes on from NZ_JBATIY010000114.1 coordinate 2,700, forward strand.
ATATAAGTTCCAAAGTATCAACTCGTCATCTAAAAAAGGTCAGTCAGGTGTAGCACTCTACACAGATATCAAGGGTGAGGCATCATGTTGTTCTCATGTAGATATTTTGGATGAGGGACGTATCAATGAATATCATTTCGGAGATATCGCATACTTCAATGTGTACTTTCCCAATGGACAGCGTGATGATGAACGTTTAGTCTATAAAATGGAATTTTATGATCGTTTCTTAAGTCATATTAATACATTAAGAGATGAAGGAAAATCAATTGTCGTATGTGGTGATGTAAACACAGCACACAAAGAGTTTGATCTTGCACGTCCCAAAGCCAATGAAAAAACGTCGGGCTTCTTGCCAATGGAACGTGAATGGATGGATAAACTCATAGACCATGGATATATAGATACTTTTAGACATGTTAAAGGTGATGAATTAGATCGTTATAGTTGGTGGAGTTACAGAGCAGGAGCAAGAGGTAAAAATGTAGGCTGGAGAATTGATTACTTCTTCGTCTCAGATGATCTCAAAGAGAAGATCGTCGATGCCGATATATTAGATCATGTTATGGGCAGTGACCATTGCCCTGTGAAGTTGGTCTTGGAAGTTTAATCTTCTGAGATTATGGCATAGGTACCTGTAGCATATGCTACAAGTTTATCTTCATCATGAAGTTCAATGGTCACAAATGATGTGGTACGACCTTGTCGTTTTATGGAAGCAGAAGCCAAAAGATATTTCCCCAATGCAGGTTTCAGATAGTTGATCTTGATCTCCATCGTTACGGCAGAAAAACCTTCTTCAAGATTTGAGACTGCAGCGTACCATCCAGTATTATCCATCAAAGTAGATATCACCCCGCCATGTATGAAACCTTTATGCTGCAGATGATAAGGCTGAACATGCAACTCGACTTGTGCTTCACCTTTTGAAAAGCTTTTTAATGCTGCACCTGTATGTTCCAAAAAAGGAAAAACAATATCTCTCATGTTGCAACTCCTTAGTGGTAAATTTCACTATTATAACAGCTAAACATTCGATTTCATTTTTAAATTCGTTTAAGTGTGTCGGATCACCCTTTTGTCAAATGCCATCCGTAACCAAATGGACATGGATACACTCTGAGTTTTAACATCTGATGAGTCATTAATTGATCGGCTTTCTCTTGAGCTATTTCTTGTGTATCATAGAGCTCTTTGCACTCTCCTTTACTATCTTTACAAGAACAGAGTGTAGCGCGATCAATTTCATATTCAGTAGAAGTTTTGATAGAATCTTGAATATGTTCTTTTAGCTCTTCTATTGTGGTGACGTTAAAGTATGACAGTACTTGTTTCTCTGATAAATTGACTAAATGAGGATAGAGGTGTTGTATGGTTTTGAGTGTTGTTTCTTTGTGCGCTAGATCGGTTTTTAGTGCTTGAAGTGATTTTTTGATGTTCACAATGTTGAAAAGAGAGACTTAGTCTAACTCTCCTACATAGTAAAACTCATCTAAACCGTCTAAAAATGCCATAAGTAATTCATCTGAACACTCTTTAAAGTTTTTATGACCTTCTTTACGGAAGAGAGAGGCTAGTTGTTGTTTACTGAGTTCTACATCGGCTAGACCAAAGATGATCTCCGTCTCTGCCTCTTTGAGTTCAAGAGCAATACGTAGCTTTTTCAGTATGAGGTTATTTGTAAGTTCAACAGCTTCATCATCATTGGGTTTTCTAGGGGATGGACCTCTTTTAAGGGTTACAAGTCCGTCTAAGAATACACCTAACTCTTCATAGGTTGCTGTTATAAATCCATCATCCAGACGACGTTTAAGTAGAGTCTCTAAATGTGAAGTCTCCATTGGATAGTCTTCAAGACTATATGTTTTTAACATTTCTTCCATAGTGAGGTTTAATGCCTTTTTAATACGAAAGAGTATTTCATTTGTACTTATGAGCATATTATTTTTTACCAGCTTCTTGAGCAAGACCACCTAATGCCATTTTTGCTTTATTTAGTATGCTTAAACAATTTTTGTCTTTAATATTATGTTTTAAAGACCAGTATTCAGGATTCGTATAAGTGATCGTTGTTTTACCTTCATAGTCTGTTGTAAAAAGCATACGAAGCGGTAGGTCCAGTCCCATAGAAGGATTACAGTTCATTAGTACAGTTCCCATCTTAGGGTTACCAAAAACGACAACAGTTTCAGGTTTCAGGTTCATATCGACTTTGTTTGCATTTGCTTTATGATCTATGGTGTTAAAGTGTGTTAAACCTTGTGCTTTGATGAGTTTTTCTAGCTTAGCCACGGCAGTAGGAAGATCATTTTCACTCTCCACAGTTTCAAGAAATGTACCTTTTTTACTATCACAACCAAGTAAAACAAAACCAACTAATCCAATTAAAAGTAATTTTCTCATCATTGTCCTTTTTTAAACGTTAAATCTAAAGTGCATTACATCGCCATCTTGAACAATGTACTCTTTACCTTCTAATCTGTTTTTACCCGCGTCTTTTGCACCAGATTCACCACCGAACTCTATAAAGTCTTCATAACTTATGACTTCTGCACGGATGAAACCTTTTTCAAAGTCATTATGTATGACTGCAGCTGCTTTTGGTGCTGTCGTATCTTTGCGTATCGTCCATGCGCGTACTTCTTTGACACCGGCAGTAAAGTAACTTTGCAGACCTAGTTTATCAAAACCTTTGTGGATGATCTGGTCAAGACCACTCTCTTCCACCCCAAGATCATTGAGCATTTCTTCCTTTTCTTCTTCATCAAAGTCTACCATGTCTTCTTCGACTTTAGCACAAAGTTTGATCACTTCACTGTTGCGATCAGTAGCGTATGCTTTGAGTACTTGGACATATTCGTTATCTTCTGCAAGTCCGTCTTCATCAACATTTGCACCATACATGATCTCTTTTGATGTAAGTAGACGCAGATCTTTATTCATAGCCAAAAAACCATCACTTTCGATGTCTGAAAAAGTAGATACAGGATGACCTTCTTCTATATGAGACAAGAGTGCTTCTGCAACCTCAAGTTGCTCTTTTGCATCTTTGTCATTACCTCTGGCTTTCTTTTTAAGCATTTCTATACGTTTTACAACAGCATCCAAATCAGCAAAGAGAAGTTCCTGTTCGATGATCTCGACATCTCTGATCGGGTCTATAGAACCTTCAACGTGAACCACATTTTCATCTTCGAAACATCTTACAATGTGTAGGATCACTTCTGTTTCACGAATGTTGGAAAGAAATTTGTTTCCAAGACCTTCACCTTTACTTGCACCTTTAACAAGTCCTGCGATGTCTACAAAATCCAGTGTAGAGTACTGAACCTTTTCAGGTTTAACTATTTTCGCAAGGTTGTCTATTCTTTCATCTGGTACAGGTACCACAGCTTTGTTTGGTTCAATGGTACAAAAAGGGTAGTTCGCACTTTCTGCATTTTGTGCCTTTGTGAGTGCGTTAAAAGTTGTTGATTTTCCTACATTTGGTAGTCCGACTAGTCCTATGCTGAGTCCCATGGTATTCCTTAAGTATTATAATATTATTAACGCGATTTTAGCGAAATATTGGTGAAGAGGGGGTTAGTTGATCAAGATGTAATTTGTATTGCCTACAATTAAATATAAATTATAGAAAATATTACCTATTTTACATACAGTTTAGCTATGATTACAGTATAAAAATTATATATAATAAAAGAAAAATGGAATAGAAAAATGGAAAATGCATTACTGATTTTAATTATTACGATTAGTATATCAACAGTGCTCAATGTCTTTTTAAAAAAGTTTGATATGCCTACAGTGATCGGGTATGTTCTCGCTGGTTTTGCTATTTCTTCCATTTTTCATTTTGCTGAAGATTCAAAAGATTTCTTATCGCATTTGGCTGAGTTTGGGATCGTATTTTTAATGTTTACGATTGGATTGGAATTTTCAGTCAATCATCTTAAGAGAATGAAAAAAGAAGTTTTTGTTTATGGAACACTTCAAGTAGTTCTATCCGCTTCACTTTTTACCGTTATGGGTTTATTTATTTTTGACTTGGAGACAAAAAGTGCAATTGTTGTGGGTGCTGCCTTAGCACTCTCCTCAACAGCTATTGTTCTCAAAATTCTCAATGAAAATAATGAGATACACTCTGGATATGGCCGTGTAACCTTGGGCATATTGCTTTTTCAGGATCTTGCCGTCATACCTATCCTTTTAATGGTCTCTTTTTTTACTTCTGAGTCAGAGTCAATCTCTGTGCTTTTATTGGAAACAGTAGCAAGTGCCATTGTCGTTTTTTTGATACTGTTTGTTATTGGTAAATTTTTTCTTGAAAAATTCTTTGGCTGGGTGATGTCTACAGGCTCAGAAGAGATCTTTTTGGTTGCTGTACTTCTCATTGTGATGGGTGCTTCATATTTAGCGTATGCATTTGGTTTTACTTACTCGTTAGGAGCTTTTATAGGTGGGATGATGATCGCAGAAACAAAATATCGTTACCGTATAGAAACAGATCTTATTCCATTTCGAGATATTCTTTTAGGGGTATTTTTTGTAACGATAGGAATGCTGATCGATTGGCATTCTCTTATAGATTATGGGTATGTTATCTTGGGGTTACTTCTAGGTATCATGCTTCTTAAAGGGTTTATTATCTTGGGTATTTTGCAGTTTTTTGTACAAAAAAGAACAGCATTTAAAACATCATTGGCACTTTTTCAGGTAGGAGAATTTTCGTTAGCCATTTTTGCAATTGCAAGTGCTAATGACTTAATATCTCCAGAATTAAATCAGATCATGATCATTACGATAGTTCTTTCAATGATGATCACTCCTTTTGTGTTGAAAAACATTAAAAAACTTGCAGACATGTTTCATAAAGAACCGGAAACATTACGCGATAGAGCCCTTATCGGTGACACTTATCATGATCATATTATTGTTTGTGGATATGGACCTATTGGACAAAAGTTGGTCAAAATATTTAAAGAGAGAAATCTACTCTATATTATTCTTGAACATGATGTTAAGGTAGTAGATAAAGTCATTGCACAGGGTGAAGAGGCGATTTATTTTGCGAATGCCGCTCAACGAATGGTATTGTCCCATTTCAATGTGAATGACTGTACTGCTATCATTGTTACCATTGAAAATGAGATGCAGAGACAATTGATCTGTGAAAATATTGCTTCCTTTGATCCATCGATCAACAGTATTGTAAAAGTAAATAATAGTGAGGAGGAGGAGATGATATCGTCATTGGGTATCAAACATACCATCAATAGCAGAGATACCATCGCTGATATGTTGGCAGAAGAGTCATTGGCTTGCCATCTCCAACTACAAGAGTCATAAAAAATGTCTGCTCTCTTTTATGAGGCGGTTTTACGCTAGGATTTTGATAAACTAACTACCTAAAGATTTAAAAGAAGGTATAATTTCTTTTGATCATTATTTTCATATAAAGCTTCACATGTCTAAAACTATAAACAAAAATATCCAGATCTCTCTACTGCTCATAGCAACTATGGGAGTGATGTCTGGGATCACAGTTGTTTCTTCTCTTCCTCTCATCAGTCAAACATTCAGTCACATCCCTGATATCGAATTTCTTTCCAAATTTATGATAACTATTCCATCCATCATCATCGCACTTTT
>NZ_JBATIY010000115.1:0-7214 GCF_049668085.1 Sulfurovum sp.
GCAGTAGAAGCAGCGAAGAAAGCAGGTATTAATCACTTTGAATTTGGTGGTGGAGCAAGATTTCAATCACTTTTCTTTTATTTACAGGAAAATGCATTTGAGATGATGGACGGTTTTAGAGAGATCGTTGGACCAGATGCCAACCTTCAACTACTTTCACGTGGTATTAACACAGTAATGCTTGATACAGGTAGCCGTGAGATGATTGAACTTTTTGCAAAAATGTTTAAAAAGCATGGAACAACAACTGTGCGTAACTTTGATGCATTAAACGATGTGAATAATCTTGCTTTTTCAGCTGAAATGATCAAGAAGCATGGTCTTGATCACGAAGTAGTAGTAACAATGATGGATCTTCCTCCAGGATGTAAAGGAGCACATGATGTTGCTTTTTATGAAAAAACACTTAGAAACATTTTAGACTCTGGGGTCTCTTATGACAGCGTTTGTTTTAAAGATGCATCAGGAACAGCAAACCCTCACAAAGTATATGAAACGATCGCAATGGCTAGAAAACTTCTTGGTGACTCTGTCCACTTAAGACTTCATACACATGAAACAGCAGGTGTTTCTGTAGCATCTTACCTTGCAGCACTGGATGCAGGAGCAAATGGTATCGATATGGCAGCAGCACCGGTAAGTGGTGGTACAAGTCAACCAGATATCCTTACTATGCTTCATGCAACAAAAGGAACGGACTATAACCTTGGTGATTTGCAGCTTGATAAGATCCTCAAATATGAAGAGAGACTTAAAGAGTGTCTTGCAGACTATATGATCCCACCTGAAGCAACTCAAGTATCACCACTTATTCCATTTTCACCAATGCCTGGTGGGGCATTGACAGCCAATACTCAGATGATGAGAGACTCAGGTGATCTTGACAAATTTGATGAAGTGATCGGTGCAATGAAAGAAGTAGTTGAACGTGGTGGTTATGGTACATCTGTAACACCGGTAAGTCAATTCTACTGGCAACAGGCATATGCAAACGTAATGTTCGGTCCTTGGAAGCAGATAGCGCCAGGATACGGTCGTATGGTACTTGGTTACTTTGGTAAAACACCAGTAAAAGCAGATGAAGAGATCATCAAGCTTGCATCTGAGAAATTGAAGTTAGAACCAACAACAGAAAATCCTTTAGATATCGCTGATAGAGATGAAACCAAATCTATAGCACATTGGACAAAAGTACTTGAAGATGAAGGTCTTGAAACAACAGATGAAAACATCTTTATTGCAGGTGCATGTGATCAAAAAGGTATTGCGTTCCTAAAGGGTGAAGGTCCTCTTATGGTAAGAAAAGGTGAAGAAAATAATTGTAGCGGAGATAAAGAAATGGCAGGAAATTATACAGTAGTAGTAGACGGAAAGCAATATAGTGTACAAGTAGCAGAGGGTGAAGGTGATATTCAAATTGCACCGGCGGCTCAAGTAAATGCTGTAGCAGAAGCAGCAGCACCTGCAGCTATAGCTGGGGGAGCGGGAAGTGTAGAGATACATTCACAAACTCCAGGTAATGTATGGAAAATCGTTAAAAATCCAGGTGATACTGTAGCAGAGGGTGATGTGATCATGATCCTTGAAGCAATGAAAATGGAAATTGATATTCCTGCACCTAAAGCAGGTAAAATTGCTACCATTAATGTCAATGTTAATGATTCAGTCGCAGACGCACAACTTCTAGCCACAATGGAGTAAGCATGAAGCTCAAACATCTTTTACTTTCGATGATGTTTGCTGTTACAGCACTCACATCATCAGTGCAAGCCAGTGTGCATCCCGCACCTGCTGCACCTGCACAAGAAGAACAAGTATATGAAGCTAAATCTATTACGCAACTTCTTGGAAGCTTTTTTGAAACTACAGGTCTCAATGCAATGGTAAACCCGCAAGAGGGTGTAAAGAATGGTCATGGTGAAGAGATGAGTTTCTTCGCTCAAAGTTGGGGTAAACTTATTATGTTTATCATCATCTTTATTCTTTTCTATTTAGCGATTGGCAAAGGATTTGAACCACTCCTTCTTATCCCTATTGCTTTTGGTGGACTTCTGGCCAATATTCCTATTGCCAATATGACAGGTCCTGAGGGTATGTTAGGTATTATCTACAATATGGGTATTGCTAATGAATTCTTCCCTCTACTGATATTCATGGGTGTCGGGGCGATGACAGACTTTGGACCGCTTCTTTCTAACCCTAAGACAGCACTTCTAGGTGGTGCTGCACAGTTTGGTATCTTTGGTTCATTGGTTGGTGCAGCAGCACTTTCTCAGTATACTGGAATGGTAGACTTTACACTTAAACAATCTGCGGCGATCAGTATTATCGGTGGGGCGGATGGTCCTACTTCTATCTTTATCGCTTCAGCATTGGCACCAGAACTACTTGGGGCAATTGCGGTTGCTGCATACTCATATATGGCGTTGGTTCCTGTGATCCAACCACCTATCATGAGAGCATTGACTACTAAAGAAGAGCGTCAAATTGTTATGAAGCCATCTAGAAAGGTAAATAGACTGGAAAAACTTATTTTCCCACTGATCGTGATCATGATGATTGCACTTATCTTGCCAGATGCTGCACCGCTTGTAGGATCATTTGCACTAGGTAACTTTGCAAAAGAGTCAGGTGTCGTAGACAGACTTTCTAATGAGATGCAAAATTCATTGATTAATATTGTTACGATCTTCCTTGGTCTTGGTGTTGGTTCTAAACTGGCGTCAGATTCATTTTTAGTAGCGGAGACAATGGGTATTATGATCATTGGTCTTGTTGCATTTGCTGCTGGTACAGCTGCAGGTGTGATCATGGCTAAGATCATGAACAAGTTCTCTAAAGAACCTATCAATCCACTTATTGGTGCAGCAGGGGTTTCTGCTGTACCAATGGCAGCAAGAGTTGTAAGTAAAGTTGGTTCTGAAGAAAAACCGGGTAATATTCTGCTTATGCATGCTATGGGTCCAAACGTGGCTGGTGTTATCGGTTCTGCAGTTGCGGCAGGTGTTCTACTTTCTATCTTTAAGTAAAGTAGATCTCCGTATTATGCTTCCTCATTAGAGGGAGTATAAGTTAGAAAATATATTATTTTCTAACTTATGCTTTAGCATTATAAAATAAATGTACAAAAGAGGATACAATGAGTACCAAAACGCCCAACGGACTTGACAAACTGGGATTGAAAGATATCGGAGATATCTACTATAATTTAAGTTATGATGAGTTGCAAGCGCACGAAGTAAACAGAGGAGAGTGTGAAATCTCTACATCAGGTACGGCAATGTGTGATACAGGTATCTTTACAGGACGTAGCCCTAAAGACAAATATTTTGTTGACCAGGCACCTTCAAATGAGCATATTGCTTGGGGGGATGTCAATGCCAAGATAGATAAAGAGATCTATGATGAGCTTCTTGATCTTACATTAACTCAACTTTCGGGTAAAAACATCTATGTAACAGATGTATATGCCGGAGCAAGTGCTGCAAGTAAGCGTTCTGTCCGTTTTGTCACTGAGGTAGCATGGCAGGCACACTTTGTAAAGAATATGTTTATTCGTCCAACGGAGTCTGAACTTGAAAGATTTGTTCCAGACTTTACTGTATATAATGCATGTAAAACAGTAGATGAAAAGTACAAAGAACACGGGTTGAATTCTGATGTTTTTGTTGTCTTTAATATAGAAGATAATGTTGGTATCATCGGTGGAACCTGGTATGGTGGTGAGATGAAAAAAGGTATCTTCTCTATGATGAACTACTGGTTGCCACTTGAAGGTAAACTCTCTATGCACTGTTCTGCCAATGTAGGTGAAGAGGATGATGTTTGTCTTTTCTTTGGACTTTCAGGAACAGGTAAGACGACTCTTTCTACAGACCCGAAAAGAGCACTTATCGGTGATGATGAACATGGTTGGGATAATCATGGAGTCTTTAACTTTGAAGGTGGATGTTACGCAAAAGTGATCAATCTTGATGAGAAATCTGAGCCGGAGATCTATGGTGCTATCATCAAAGATGCACTTTTGGAAAATGTGGTTGCAGCCGAAAACGGTGAAGTTGACTACACGGATGGCTCTAAAACTGAGAACACACGTGTCTCTTACCCTATAGAACACATTGTAAACCATAAGAAAGATCTACAAGCAGGTCACCCAAATAACATCATCTTCCTTTCAGCAGATGCATTTGGTGTATTACCTCCAGTAAGTAAATTGACCAAAGAGCAGGCAATGTACTACTTCCTTAGTGGATATACGGCTAAAGTAGCGGGAACAGAGAGAGGTATTACTGAACCTGTAGCTACATTTTCTGCATGTTTTGGTGAAGCATTTTTACCACTACATCCAACTGTATATGCTAAACTTCTTGGTGAAAAAATTGATCAGCATAATGTAAATGTTTATCTTGTGAACACTGGTTGGACAGGTGGTGCTTATGGTGTTGGTAAACGTATGAGTATTAAAAATACACGTGCTTGTATCACTGGAATTCTTGATGGTTCTATTAAGGAGTGCGAATTTGATACAACAAACACTTTTGGCCTTAAGATCCCTAAAACATTAAATGGTGTTGATACAGCTGTTCTAAATCCAAGTGTGGCTTGGAAAGACAGAGCAGAGTATGAAAAAACACGTGACAAATTGGCAGAGATGTTTATTGAAAACTTTAAACGTTACAATGATGAAAGTAGTGAATTTGACTACTCAGCTGCTGGTCCAAAACTTTAATTCAAATCTTTTTATCAAATCACTCTTACATTAAATAAGAGTGATTATCTCTTCTTTAATCAATATTTCTGTATAGTTATACTAATAAAAATTATTAAAGGAAATAATATGGATATAAATAAATGGAGAGCAACCTGTAGACCTATCAGAATTGTTGTAGGGTTAGCACTAATTGGTTATGGAGTATACTCAGGAAACGCATGGTTCTACCTTGGAGTGATCCCACTTATCGCAGGACTCGTAAACTTTTGTCCAGCATGTATTATCACTAAAAAGTGTGATACACAAGAAAAATAAAGCAAATGAGGATTTTCCTCAATTGCTTACCTCCTCATTTTGACTTTATAGGTTGATACTCTTTTATTAATTCAACGATTCTACTATTTAATAAAGTATAATTTCACAACACATCTTTTTAAAGGAACGGGCTATGGATAAACTCACACAATATTTAAATGAAAATCCCCATAATGAACTACACCCTTCAGAAATAGCCAATCTTCTTAAAGATCTAAATGAAAAAAGTTTTAATGAAGCAGTACAATCGATACCTAAAGAGCTTATTGCTGATGTAGCCTTAGAACTTCCGGATAGATATTTTGAAGATGTTGTTGAGTCTTTTACAACAAAAGAAATTGCAGATTCAGTTGCGGAACTGGAAAGTGATGATCAAACAGACTTTATGCAAGAGCTTGAAGAGGTTGATCAAGGTAGAGCCAAAGCTGTATTTAACCAGCTGGACGAAGATGACCAAGCTGATATCTTAAAACTTAAACAGTATGACGAAGATGAAGCGGGTGCTTATATGCAAGTAGAAGTATATACGGCTAATTTACATCATACTGTACATGATGTGATCAGAGAATTTGCGCAATTAAGAAGAAACGATGAACTTGAAAATGTGAACTATCTTTTTGTGACAGACGAAGAAAAGAATTTGCACTATGGTATAGGCCTGGACCATCTTCTTGTGTTTAATTTTGATAAGACACTAGAAGAGAATCTTGAAGAAAATCCTGAAAAGTATAAGCCTATAGTAGGATATGACCATGATGATATTTCTGATATTGTACAGAAGTTTCAAGAGTATGACCTTGCATCAATGCCTATTATTGATGAGAATGGAAGATTACTTGGGCGTATCACTTCAGATGATATTTATGACATTATTAATGAGCAGGCAACAGATCAAATGTATCATTTGGCAGGGGTGAATGATGATGCAGAGGAAGATGAAGATATATTTAAAGCAGGTAAAGCTCGTGCAGTATGGTTGGGAGTTAATCTTATCACAGCGATCATTGCCTCTTTGGTGATCGGTCTTTTTGAAGAGACACTTCAAACGGTAGTTGCTTTAGCTATTTTGATGCCTATTGTAGCCTCTATGGGGGGTAATGCAGGGACACAAAGTCTTACGGTTGTTGTACGTCAGCTGGCTCTTGGTGATATTGCCAAACATGATGCATTTCGTACGATAAAAAAAGAAGTCATACTCTCCCTGGCAAATGGTTTTATTTTTGCTATAATCATGGGTATAATAGCCTCATTATGGTTTGATAAAGGGATGCTAGGCATAGTTATTGCACTCTCTATGATTATTAATTTACTGAGTGCAGGTCTCTTTGGTGCAATGGTTCCACTGGTGTTGAAAAAAATGGAAGTTGATCCGGCTATCGGAAGTACCGTGGTACTGACCACTGTGACTGATGTTGTAGGTTTCTTTTCTTTCTTAGGTCTAGCGACCCTAATATTATTATAAAGGTAAAATTACTTAAATGGATTTGTTAATTCTTTATTTCTTTTTGGCTGTTTTTATATCATTCATCTGTTCGATACTTGAATCGGTTCTACTTTCTGTGAATATGGCATATATTTCAGTGCTTGAAAAAGAACGTCCAAGAGCTGGAGCGCTTCTCAAAGCGCAGAAAATCGGTATCAATAAATCGTTAGCTTCTATTTTGATACTCAATACAATCGCCAATACACTTGGTGCAGCAGCGGTAGGTGCACAAGCAGAGATTCTCTATGGTGCAGGAGCTGTCTTTTATATTTCTATTATCTTAACCTTTGCGATCTTATTTCTATCTGAGATCATTCCTAAAACGATTGGGGCAGTATATTGGAAATCATTAGCACCGACAGCTGCATATGTAATACGTTTTTTTGTCTGGATAACATTCCCTATCATAATACTCACGCTCTTTGTGACAAATCGTATTAAAAAGTCAGACGATAGTATCAGTTTGACGAAAGAAGAGCTGATTGAGAGTACACTATTGAGTGAAGATGAAGGTGTACTTGGGGAGAAAGAATCAGATGTTATTGAGAATATTCTTCTGCTCGATAAAATAAGAACCAAAGAGATCTTAACTCCTAGAACGGTGGTCTTTGCTTTAGATGCAAGTAGAAGTATCAAAGATATTATAGAAAATGAACCGGCGATATTTAAATTTTCGAGAGTCCCTGTCTATGACGACAGTATGGA
>NZ_JBATIY010000116.1:0-87554 GCF_049668085.1 Sulfurovum sp.
TTGGTTGTCAAAGATCACTCAATAACACTCTTTCTAACAACTCGTTAGAGGTCCATGTGTTGTTGGACGCGTATTATAGCACCGACTCCCTTTATTGTCAAGGGTTTTTTGAACTTTATTCAAAATTTACTGAAATTCTTTTTTTACTTACATTATATAGGTAAAATTGATAAAAACTGGCTTATTTTAGTTCAATTTACGTCAAATGCCCAATGAGACATTACTTGACGAATGCTAAAATATTCTCTATATAATTTAAAGCTATATTATTACTTTTATTATAAAAATATAAATGAGGATCGGATAAGAAAAAAATAGAGATACAGGTATAATTTTTTAGAAAAAAAAGAAGATCAGCTAATTATTTGTCTAATTTTAGACTATTAAAATGCATACATTCTTCTTTTAGCGTGAAAAATAAAGAAAATATGATTTGAATACAGGATCTAAATAGTGTATATAAGCATCAAATTTGGAAATAAATAATTTTTAATTTTTAGTAGATTTTATGAATGGAGTTATATATGAAGAGGGTTTAATTACAAATAACTGAACGAAACCAAGTTCGTCCAGCTGGGTATACAACAGAAGAAGGGAATTATAGCTCTTCTGCTTTTTTAACGTCGTAAAGGATATCATCCATTGGATGTCTGTACATCGGCATTGCAAGACGTTTTTCATCAAGAATATGACCAATAAACCCAATACTTCTACCAAGGATAAAGAACGCATTAAGTGCACCCGCTTCGATGAATACATCGATCTCTTCATCAGTGTAATCTAAAGCTCTCCACATATCAACCATAAGAATACCGATAGTACCATCAACATTAAGAATGAGGTTCTCTTTCTTAGATGTAGTCAATGCCTCTACTGTTCTTGCATAATCAAGAAGTGGTGTTGCAGGGAAATTTTCTGCAGCAAAGTCCATAAGCCCCTTAACTCTTAGATCAGGATTCTTAAGTGACTTAATTCTGTGTCCGATACCTGGAATTGGTATACCTTGCTTCTTCATATGTGCTAAGAACTCTTTTGGTGAAAGGTTATGATCATCTGCATACTTGAAGTGTTCAGCTGCACCATCAATTGCCCCACCAAATCTTGGTCCGATTGTAAGAAGACCAGCGATAAGTGAAGAGATAACATCTTTACCAGCACGTGCAGTTACTTTTGCATTGTGCGCACCTGATACTGCTGGTCCATGGTCTGCAACTGTCTTAAGTACAGTTTCTAAGAAATCAACAGCCCATCTTGGGTATCTTTTCTTAAACCAAAGAATCGACATTACATCACCAACTGTAAATCCTGTATCTGGTGTTGCAACAGATGAAATTGGGAAACCACAGTAGTGTGCTTCTTCACCTCTATCATCAGAGATCGTACAGATAAACTCTTTAGATCTTCTCGCTTTAGGAACCGTGTTCATTTCTGGCTCTGGAATTGCAGGTAAATTAAGGCTTGTAAATACTTCTTTAATCATAGCTGGAAGGTCATTGAATGATGCTGGAACATGAATACCAGCTTCTCTCATAGCATTGTTTTTGTACTCAGCAGTTTCAGAATCAGCATTTGCAGAAGCACCTGCGTGACCGAATTGAACACCTGAATCATAATACTTAGCAATTGTACCGATACACCATGCGATAATTGGTTTTTTGATCTTACCTGATTTAACCGCTTCGATCACTTTGTACTCTTCAGTACCACCAACTTCACCAAGAAGGATCATATATTTTACTTCCGGGTTCTCTTCCATTCTAAGAAGATTATCAATAAATACTGAACCAACGAATCTGTCTCCACCGATCGCTACACCTTCAGCAATACCATCAGCATTGATAGCAATGATATTAGAAAGCTCATTGAAAAGACCACCTGAACGTGTTACTAGACCACAAGAACCAGCTCTGTGTAATTTAGAGTTGATGATGTTGTCAATAGTACCACCGATGTTTGCAATTTTAAATGCACCTGGAGCAATAGCACCAACAGTTGCTGGTCCAATTACTGTTACACCTTTTTCTCTCGCAAATTCGTTCATACCACGTGCAAGTCTCTCAGGGATACCTTCAGCTGTGATCATGATAGATTTGAATCCACCAATGTTAAGTGCTTCCATAGTTACATCATATGCTGTTCTGAATGATGCGAAGTTAAGAAGTGACTCAGCCTCTGGATGAGCAGCTTTTGCTTCAGCAGTTGTTTTGTAAAGTGGGATCATGATCTCATCGCCACCCCAGAAAAACTTATCAAATTTGTTACTTGAAGTAGGAGCAACGATAGCTGCTACTGATGGCTTTTCTCTTTTAATTGTGTAATCATAGTCTAACATTCTTTGGATAGCAGTTTTATTGTTATTCCAAAAAATTGCTTGTGTGTCTTTAGTAAATAATTTTGACATTCTTCTCTCCCTACGCTTCTAGTGCCATACGCACGATGTCTGTAACATGTGTCTCTGGTCCATATACTTCAATGTAAAGACCCATTCTATCAGCTGCTTCTTTAATATCTTTAAGACCTTTTTCATAGTTTGGTCCACCACGTCTAACGTAAATCTTGACTCCTACTTCTTTCATTTTATCTTGATACTCTTCAAATGCTTGAATGATACCTGTAAATGTTTTTGCAACATCAGTAAAGTTAGCGATCGCTCCACCAATGATAAGGATCTTATCTCTACCCTGTGCATCTTTTTCTCTTGTCATAAGATCAAGAAGAGTTTCTGCATAGAATTTAGTCTCACCAGTTGTTGGTCCACCCGAGTACTCACCATAGTTAGCAAGGTCATCGATACCGGCAAAATCAGCAATAGTATCAGCATATACAACTGAAGCACCACCACCAGCTACCATTGTCCAGATACGTGCTTCTGGTTTAAGTAGTGTCAATTTAAGTGAAGCACCTGTTTTAGCATCTGCTTCTTCAATCGCTTCAACTTCTGGAGATTTAGCTTCCATACCAAATGCAGTTGGGTAAGCAACATCACCCCACTCTTCTACCATCATAAACCCAGCAGTATCATCTAGCTTTGCAACCATATCGAGAAGTTCGATCTTGTTTCCTTGCATTACAAACGGGTTGATCTCAAGGTATGCAAAGTTTAATTCTCTGTATGCTCTAAAGAAACCGATTGCAAACTCAGCAAACTGAGCTTTGTCTTTTTCTGCAACATCAGCAGGAACATTCGCTCTGATTCTTTCAGCGATCACATCTTCAGAGTCAGTGATCTTGAATGCAACTTCTGTTACTTTTTCTTCCCAACCCTCTTCAACTTCCATACCACCTTCAGCAGACATATAAAGCATATCGTCATCACCTACACATGTAGCAGAGATATAATACTCTTCTTCCTGTGAGTGTGGTGTAAATGGTTCAACTATAAAGTGAGTCAACATATCAACTGATGGTTCACCTGTTGGTGTATCACCATCAAATGAGAAATAAACTGATTGCTCAGTACTTGACTTTTCATCGATCCAGCTAACAGCTTTAGCTAATGAAACATCACCTGGTTTAGCATCTCTAAAAAGTACTAAATCGTTTTTACCTCTTTTACCAAAAAGCATATCTGGTTTTGCAACCAATGCCTTTTCGCTTAACCATGTGTTTGCTTTTGCAGCTTCTGTTAGTTCTGATCCATTTTGAACCATTACTGTTTCATATGCATAAGTAAAATCTGGGAAGTACTTATCCCAATGTTTTGCTAGAATTGACTTTGCGTCATACTCTCTAATCGCCTTTTGAGCCATCGAGTTCTCCTTTAGTTTAGTTCTGTATAGTCTAGCAGGAGATAGATTTAACTTTTGTAAAAGTAATATAAACTATAAGTATAAAGTAAATATTGTGTATTTTAGAAACAGTTTTTGAGGATTTGAAACGCTTACTCAGGACAAGGGAGAATTTCATAATATCTGAGCTGATAACGTTCTCTTCCATGTGCCCCATCGTAACACTCTATACCTTCTGATTTTAACTCTTTTGCCAAAAGATAGGGTTTGTATATTCGGTGTGCAAAATGCTTTCTAGGGTCCTCTAGCACCAAATATAATGATTTATGTCCAACTATAAGGAAAACAGTTAAAGCCAGAAAGGAAACTACTACTAAAAAACCTCGTTTGTATCGTTTCTGGAATTGAGGCAGACGTACACCAATAGTATCATTAAACAGGCTCAACATAAGTACAATTGCGATCATAACATAAGGAGCAAAGTCAGTAATATGTATACGCTGTCTAATCGAGAGCAGTAAAGAGAACGCAAGTGCCGTAAATGATATGTACCAAATAAGTGATTTATCCTCTTTTAGCAAGATACGATACATTGCATAGAAGAAATAGATAAACAGTAAAGGTGAAAAAACAGTAGCATAAAGGCCAAACACTTCCACAAAATGTCCTGAAGGTTGTCCTCCTATCTCAATACCTTTGGAAAAATAGACAAACGCTAAAAGAAATGCAAAGGACAAAATTGCCAATTTCTTCTCTCTATGCATCACAGCATAAAGTAAAACGGCAACAAAGAAAATAATAGATGCCTCATGTATAAAGAAAAGTGCCAACATCAATGGCGGGAGTAGAAGATAGTGACCTTTTTCATAAAGCAACACAAAAAGTAACACAATAGGCAATACGATAATAGCTACATTTGCCAAGGTCGTTGCAGTAAGGATTCCGGGCAAAAACATAAAAATAAGTGTAGAGAGATAGACATCTTTATTTTGTTTAAAATGACGTTTGCTTAATTCATAAAAAAGTCCTATAGCAAGAAAACCAAAAAAGAGTGAAAAAATTCTTAAACCTATGATCCCGATACCAAGGCTATCACCCCACTTTACCAGCGCACCTACAATATCATCTGAAGTATAAAGTATCTTTGCCTCATGAGCAGTAATGGGAGTTGTTACAGCAAGATAAAAAACAGCAATAGTATAAAAGAAAAATGCTAAAAAGAAATGCTGTTTTTTCATTTTTAGATCTTAGAGTTTTAAAAAATTATCTAACATCTCATGTCCATGTTCGCTCATTATGGATTCAGGATGGAATTGCACACCATAAATAGGTTTGTCTTTGATCTGCAGTGACATGATCTCATCATCATCTTTACTATGTGATGTCGCAATTATAGTGTCAGGCAAAGTCTCTTTTTTAACAGTTAATGAGTGATAACGTGTAGCTCTGAACTCATCTGGTAGATCTTTAAAAATAGGTGTCTGAGCATCTACAACGATTTGTGACGTTTTTCCATGCATCATATTTTTAGCTCTGATCACATCTCCGCCAAAAGCCTGTGCAATGCTCTGATGTCCCAAACATATGCCAAAAATAGGTGTAGTATCCGCGAATTCTTTAATCACGTCCAGTGTCACACCTGCATCATCTGGTGTAGAAGGTCCAGGAGAAAGGATGATCTTTTCAGGATTCAGTGCTTTTATCTCATCTATAGTCATTTCATCATTACGTATGATCTTTAGATCTGCACCCAATTCTCTACAATACTGCACTACGTTGTAGGTAAAGCTATCATAGTTATCTATCATTAATACCATTTTATATCTTCCTCTTTATATCTTCTGTCCAAAAAAACTCGATCCACTTATCTGCTTCCTTGACATACCAATCTGGAGCTATTTTAGCACTTTTCTTATAAAAAAGTGCCGCTGTTTTAAAGTTAACGTTTGGATATGCTTGACGTAATACCTTTAAAACCTCTACCAAAGTATCACCACTGTCAACAATATCATCAACAATAAGTACATTTTTAGCCTCACCCAATTCAGGAATATTAAAAACTTTCACACTCTCTAATTTGATGGTATCATCATAGCCAATTGTATTAATACTGTAAACTTCTCTGATATTGTAATACTCTCCTAGAAGATGCGCTAAAGAGAATCCTCCTCTTGCAATAGGAATAATCGTGTCAAACTTCCAATCTATCTTTTGGGTCAAAGATTTTGTATCATCCAAAAAATCTTCATATGGATAATAACGTTTTTCCATCCTAATACACTTCTAATTCGTTATAAAGACTGTCACGTTCTATAGGTTTGAATCCAGAGTTTTTTATCAAGGCCACAAAATTATCAAGATCCATTCCATGACTGCTTGCTGCCCCAGCTGCAGACTGAATAGACTCTTTTTCTATAGTACCATCCAGGTCATCACAACCGAATTCTTGAGCAATAAGTGCAAGATTTACTGATGCGGTCACCCAGTATGCTTTAATATGCGGAATGTTATCTAACATGATACGGCTAATGGCATAGGTTTTGAGTATCTCCTGCCCTGTAGGAAACTCTTTCACTTTGAGAAAGTTGTTGTCTCTTTGATAGACTAAAGGGATAAAGGCATTAAATCCGCCTGTCTTATCTTGCAGGTCACGTAGCCTGATCATGTGATCTATACGATGTGCACGTGTTTCTACGTGCCCAAAAAGCATTGTAGCATTACTTTCCCTGCCTCTCTCATGCCATTTTTGATGTATCTCTATCCACTGGTCAGAAGTGACTTTTCCCTTACATAGATATTCACGTACTTCTTCATCAAAGATCTCTGCACCACCACCAGGCATAGAGTCAACACCATTTTCTATCATCATATCGATCACTTCATCATAGCTATGTCCATACTCTCTAGTTAAGAAATCTATCTCTGCTGCTGTCATTGCTTTAATGTGTAAATCAGGAAACTGCTCTTTTATCTTTCTAAAAGCGACCATATACCATTCTACACCATCGTTAGGGTTGTGTGCTGAGACAATGTGCATCTCTTTTGCACCATTTTTAACAGAGTTTTTCACAATGTCTAAGATCTGCTCATGGGTCATAGTATATTGGTTTGGATTTTTCCTACTTGCAGAATAGGCACAAAATTTACAAATATCTGCGCAGACATTCGTAGGGTTTATATGTCGGTTTATATTAAAGTAACTTTTATTTCCATATTTCTCTCTACGAATTTCATCGGCAAGCTCACCAAGTGTATAAAGATCAAGATCATAAAGTGCTTCGCCCTCTTCTTGCGTAAGCCTCTCTTTGTTACGTACTTTTTGTATCAAATCCATTCTGCGTACATCCATAGTTATTTTTGGGTATTATACCAATATAACATTATGGAGAGTCACATTGGATACACTTAAAGCCCAAATAGAAGAGTTGCTTTATAACAATGCAGCCGATTTTCAGATCGCCAAAGTACTTAAACAAGATATTAAAATCTATTTTGACACCCTTGAAGAGACTTTTGCTACTTCTGGAGGAAAAGATTTTCTTGTGAAGCATACTAAAAAAATAGACAGTATTTTAAAACTCGTCTACAAAGTGGCTGCACGTGACATGTTTGGTGATTATCTTCCTATGAAAAACTCCATTCCACTTGCACTTGTCGCATTGGGAAGTTACGGTAGAGAACAGCTCTGTGTACATTCCGATATAGATCTTATGATCGTCTACAAAGATGTACCTGGATATAACCTCAAAGAGATGATCGAAAAAATGCTTTACATCCTCTGGGATACTGGTTTAAAACTGGGGCATAGAGTACATACGATCGATGATCTGTATGGTGTATCTCAAACGGATATAACCATTAAAACGGCATTGATCGAATCCCGTATGATAGAAGGGTCAACATTCATTTGGACAGAAACACAAAATGCTATCACACAAATACGTCATAACAATATAGAAGAATTCATACGACTTAAACTGGAAGAGCAAGAGATAAAACACCGTAAATACCCACTTACAATGGAACCAAATCTGAAAGAAGGTGTAGGTGGTTTTCGTGATGCAAATCTAGTTTTTTGGGTAGGGAAAGTACTTTTTAATGTGAGTAATATAAAAAATCTACCCGCTGATATTGTCTCAGAAAAAGAGTACAGAAGCTTTCGTATCGCCTTAGAGTTTTTATTTCGTGTACGTTCTGCCCTTCATCTTGTTACAAAGAAAAAGGAAGATAAATTACGTCTTGACCTCATACCTAGTATCGCAACACTGCTTGGATACGAAAATAGTAAAGATGGGCATATGCGTTTTGCAAAAAAGGTAACAGCGAGCCTTAAATCTATCAGACTATACAGTATTATCTGGCTTGATGCGCTCACTAAGAACTACAACGAAAATAATTTAGGCAAAAATTATGTTTATCCTCGAAAAGATACGAAGAATTTTAATGATATCCTTATTCAACTGAGAGTACATGCGGATGAACCTTTTTATGCACATCCGACACTCCTCCAGCAACTTATAACTATTAAGAGACCTGAGCGACTAAATAAGACATTGTACAGAACTATACGCACACTACTTTATCAACCACATTGTTACTCAATTTTTACAGCATTCTCACATGCAAAACTTTTGAGATACACTATTCCCCCGATCAAAAGAGTTATTGATTTACCTCAATTCGATGGTTATCATCAGTATGCCGTTGATATACATTCACTCAAATGTCTCTATCATTTGGAAAACATAGAAGATGATTTGACACAAACACTCTGGGATGCACTTTCTAATGATGAAAAAGCCATGCTTAAACTGGTGGTATTCTTACATGATGCAGGGAAAGGACGTAAGCGGGATCATCATTTTGTAGGTGCTTCTCTCTTTAAAGTTTTTGCCAGCAAGCTACAGATAGACGATGCACTTATTAAAATGGGAGAAACGCTCATACACTATCATACACTGATGAGTAAAGTTGCGCAAAGAGAAGATCTATATAATGAAACGGTGATATTCTCTTTTGCTTCACATTTTAGAACAAAAAAGCTCTTGGATATGATCTATATTTTAACCTATGCAGATATGAATGGTGTAGGAAATGGTATCTATAATTCCTTTAATGCAAAGCTCCTAAAAACACTTTATAAACACTCTTTAAGTGTTCTGGGACAAACGACTATCATCGATGAAACTGAAAAACGTCTCAAAAAAGAGTTGAGCTTAAAAAGAAATGCTGAATTTCTTAACCTGAGTAGAACACAACAAAAAAAGATCTTACAAATTCCTTCAAACCTTTTGTTTTTACGTTATAACACAAAACGTATACTTGCTATCAGCAAAAAAGCCTTTGAAACAAAGCACTACGAATTTGCCATCATGAATAAAGAATATTTAACAATTGAGATCATACGAAAAGATAACATTAATTTAAGTTACCTTCTGTCAAAACTTTCAAGTTTAGATATAGTCAATATGGATATATGTAAACTTTTTGATGGTCTTAAATATTTTAAAATAGATTTTTCTGAAACTGTCAATGTAGAAGAGATTGGTTTTATTGAAGAGATGATCCATAATGCATTTCAAACACCTCAAAGCAGTACACCCAAAATCCCCCATATTCAGTCAAATGAAATTGAAATCAACTGCGAACATTCAAAAACATATGCGCTTATGCATCTTGATTGCAAAGATCAAAAAGGTTTACTTGCGTATATAATCTATCTCTTTGATCAGATGGGTATCGACATTGCAACTGCTAAGATACATACGCTGAAGAACCGTGTAAAAGATATGTTCCTCATCGAAAAGAATGGAAACTTTTGTCATAATGTTGATACTATAATAGATAAACTTACAGGAAATAAATAAGATGTGTGGAATTGTTGGATACATAGGACCTAAAGAGAAAAAAGAGATCTTGCTGGAAGGCCTACAAGAACTTGAATACCGTGGATATGACTCTGCTGGTATCGCAGTGATTGAAAGCAATAAACTTCATGACTATAAAGCCATAGGTAAATTGGAAAATTTACGCAACAAGACCAAGGCCTATGAGAGTGAGGGTTTTGGTATCTCTATAGGCCATACCAGATGGGCAACACATGGGAAACCAACAGAACTCAATGCACATCCACATTTAGGTGCATACTCTTATGTGGTACATAACGGTATCATCGAAAATTACCAAGAATTAAAAACTGAACTACAAGACGAAGGTGTCAAATTCCTTAGCCAGACGGATACCGAAACGATCGTACACCTTTTTGAAAAATATTACAACAAATCCAGTGAAGCTTTTTGGTCTTTCGAAGAAACAATTAAAAGACTCGATGGCGCCTATGCAACCCTACTTATTACGGAAGCAGCACCTGATACCATTTTCTTTGCAAAAAATGGTTCTCCTATGTTAATAGGGTTTGATAATGATGAAGTTTATTTTGCCTCTTCAGACACTCCTGTCATAGGTAAAGCAACAGAGGTCTATTATCTTGAAGATGGTGAATATGGCTATGTTCAAAACGGTAAGGTACATCTATTTGACAAAAATGGAAGTACAAATTACACTACTCAAACACTGTCTGCTGATAAAATACTGGCTCAAAAAGATGGATACCGCTTTTTCATGGAAAAAGAGATCTACGAACAGAGTCGTGTAATGAGCGAGACAATGATGGGTCGTGTACTGGATGATAGTATCGATCTTGATGAACTGGATGAAAACTTCTTTGAAGGGATCTCTGCTATTAAGATCTGTGCGTGCGGTACCAGCTACCACTCTGCACTAACCTCAGCATACCTTTTTGAACGTATCGCAAAAGTGAGATGTGATGTAGAGATCGCTTCGGAATTTAGATATAAGGAGCCTTTACTTACAAAGGATACACTCTTTATTACCATTTCACAAAGTGGTGAGACTGCAGATACACTCGAAGCCCTTAAAATGGCAAAAAGAGCAGGCCTTAAAAGTCTGAGTATTTGTAATGTGGATAACTCTTCCATCGTGCGTGAAAGTGATGCTGCTATCTTAACAAGAGCCGGTATAGAAAAAGGGGTTGCCAGTACAAAAGCCTTTGCCACACAAACGATGGTACTTTGGATGCTATCTCTTTATGTGGGACAAGAAAAAAATACAGTTTCAAAAGAAGTACTTAAGACCGAAATAGCTGCAATGCTGCATACACCTAAAGCCCTGATCGTTACTGATGATCTACATGCAAAACTACACAGACTATCTAAGCGTTATTTACACGGACACGGTTTCTTCTTCATTGGCAGAGATATCTTCTTCCCACTTGCACTTGAAGGTGCATTGAAACTTAAAGAGATAAGTTACTTACATGCAGAAGGGTATCCTGCAGGTGAGATGAAACACGGTCCTATTGCCCTGGCTGACAGTGAACTCTTCACCATTGCACTTATGCCAAAAACGATGCACTACGATAAGATCAAATCAAATGTAGAAGAGCTGAGTGCCAGAGATGCAACGATCTGTGCGATCTCTCCGGAGACATTTGATCTGGCTGATGACTTCATACAAACACACTATGATTCTCACCCGATGTTAGAGTTTTTTGAGATGATGGTAGTCACACAGCTTCTTGCATTAGAAATTTCTGTAAGACTTGGAAATGATGTAGATATGCCAAGAAACCTGGCTAAATCTGTGACGGTAGAATAAGCGTAGTAAAAACCCTATACCTATAAAGTATCATGCAATACAGAGAGTAGAAAGGTATCTATCAACTTTAGCTTTCCCTCTCTACATTGTCAAACCATTGTAGACATAAAGCTTTATAGATCAGTTTATAAGCATCTAACTTCTCTCTATCCACTTTTGTTCTCTTTCTAAAATACGCTTCTACAAATGTGTTTTCTTCACGTCTGTTCAACTCAAACTCTACACAAATGGATGCAAGATCGAAATATCTGTCATTGATCGTCGCATACTCCCAGTCGATCAATTTTATCATATGAGAAAAAAGTATATTTTTGGGGTTCAGGTCATTGTGACATACCACATGATCCATTTTAACTTTTGCAAGTTTTTTGAATGCTTTTCTGACTTCTATAGATTTTGAAGTGAAGGATTTTTTTAGGTTGATAGGCTTTGTTCTTACAGATATTTGATGAAGACGTTGTAAAAGTGTTGCAATCTTTTTTATCTCTCTTTGATTAAGCTTTTGCTTATGTGTACCTTCAACGAATTCACAGATCATTAAGCCATTTTTTTCATCCAGTATACAAGGTTTACCAGCGATACCTTTTTTGTATGCTTTTTGTTGTATCTTAAATTCAAGTTTCCGGTTTGGACCAGAGAGTTTAAACTCCCTTAATAGATATTTTTTATTTTCCGTATGTAGGAGATGATTGAGATTACAATACCCTTGATCTTCTAATAAATTACCATACTCAACTTTTTGGTCTGCAAACAGTGCATACTTACTAAGATCGATATTCACTGAAAGCCTTACGCCAAGTGAAATAGCCATAGAGTGCTAAAACAATATAGAACATGAACAGGACAATGGTAGCATGATATCCTGACTTCCAGTACAATACAACAGCTGCTGCATCTATAACAACCCAAAAAATCCAATTTTCAAGTATTTTGTTTGCTAACATCCAAGTTGCTATAACAGAAAAGATCATGACAAAACCATCTAAATATGCAAATTTTGCCGGTGTATATGTCGCAGATAAATACCCCACAACCAAACTGATAATAACACCAAATATGATAACAGTGATATTTTTTGACAATGACCAGGAAGTGATCGCTAGATTTTCATTGCTATCTTTTCCTCCTCGCCATAATACAAAACCATACACTGCCATGATCATATAATAAAAGTTGAGTAAAGCAGAAGAGAGCAATGCACCATCCCAGAAGAGGATGGTATAGATAAGTGTGCCAAAAAAGGCGAAGAACCAAGCCCATAATGACTCTTTTGCAGCAAGAAGTACATAGGCAATGCCAAACACTACTGCAAGGATTTCCCATGCCGGCATCGCAGCAAAAGCATCCAGTATGGTTTCTGGGTTAATCTCCATCCTAATAGATACCTTTACGGTTATTTCCTACAAGTTTCATAACGAATATCGAATGAGGTATCTCATCAAAAACAGAAAGAATCTCTTTTTCAAGCAGTTGCATGATGGTATGATAGTCACCATGTACCTGTGTACTCAATTCATTACGTACCACGTCAACACTCTGCTCTTCTTCAAGTGCTGCTATAAAGGCTAAAATCGGTTTCTCATACCCTTCTTGCAAAGGATAGAGACTTATATCTACTGAAATTTCCATTGTATATTCTCCTAAAAATCGTATGTTACAGTGAGACCAACCGTTCTTGGTGCTCCCTGTTGTGTATAAAGTTCAGTTGCATAACCGTTCCCAGGGTTATTTCCAAAACTCCCAAAACCTCTCACCTGATAATCTTCATCAGTGATATTTCTAGCCCATGCAATTGCTCCCCAGTTTCCATTTGTATACTCTAAACTACTATTAAGTAATGCATATGAGTCAGATTTTTCATTATGTCTATTAGAGAAATAATAACTCCCTTTACCTTCCACATTGGTTTTGAATATCCAAGCATCTGCAAAAGAATAATCAAACCCTATATTATACTGATACTCTGGAGAATGAGCTGGAGTTCTACCATTCATATCTATAGCTGATGGATTAGGATCAACATAATCATCGAACTCAGCCTGAAGTAACCCAATACTTGAATATAAATGTAGACTGTCCGTAGGATAGTAGTGAAGCTCTGACTCTAAACCATAATAGTGACCCTCTGCTGCATTCGTCAAATAGTCAATAAAGTCTGTACTTCCATCAGGTCTTGGCAAAACCAAAGAACTTTTTACCTGCTGGTCTTTTCTCTTTCCATAAAAAATATTTAGCCGGCTGGTAAGTGTGTTTTCAAAATGACTGGAGTTTAACCCTGCTTCCAAGTTCCATAGATTCTCAGTTTCGTATTGTCTAGCTTCATCAGGCAGAGCATTATCATCATTCACTCCACCAGGTTTATAGCCTTTTGATAAAGAAATATAGTACAAACGGTCTGCAGCTTCTTGATAATTGAGTCCCACTTTACCACCAACTAAAGTTTCATCTGTATCGATAGAGATTAAATCAGAATCACGATATTTTGCATCCCAACCTTCTACTCTAAGTCCTGTTACAAGAGTCAATTTTGGATTAATTGCTGTATCCAACTGACCATAGATTGCTTTATTTGTTGTGTCATAAGTACTTCCAAATGGGCCACTAAGGTAAGTGTAATTTCTTGTAAGGTCTTCACTTGAATCTTTATAGTAAACGCCAATTGTCCAATCCGAAGAACCATTAAAGATACGTCCATCCTGATCTGAAACCAATCTTACATCAATATCTGTTTGTTTTCTTTCTCTGAGATATTGGTCAAAAGAACTATATGGATACAGAGAATCATCAAACTCACCAACATATGACCAATCTTCATCATAACTGTACTCAAAGTCTGAATCACTATAACTTACCCTTGATATCAAATGCATTTTTGGATTCACCTGATAGGTTGACTTTATAGCAAATGCATTAGTCTCCTGAGTATCTTTACCTGGTTCATCAGCATGTGATGTACGCGAGTTATCAAATGTAAAGGCATCATAACCATTATCTATATCTATATACATATAGTTTAGATCAATTGTATGTTTGTCAGACGCAAACCAACGTAGATGTGCCTTTGTAGTGAACTCATCAATATTATTTGTATCCTCTCTATTTAAATAACTGTTTTTCATATATCCATCACTGGTATTTTTATAAACAGAGATTCTACCAAGTAATGTATCGTTGATCAGTGTTCCTCCTACTGCAGCACCAAATGCTTTGGTATTATAGTCACCTATAGTCGCTTCAACATGTCCTTCAGTCTCTTTTGTAGGTTCGTTGCTCTCAAGACTCACAACACCTGCCATTCCGTTCGCACCAAAAGTTGTTCCCTGTGGTCCTCTAAGTACTTCGATCTGTTTTACATCGAACATAGTAACACCTAAAGTCGCGTTAGAAAAATCGATCCCGTCAACCATAAGACCTACTGATGGATTAACCGGTGTTGCATATTGGCTTCTTTCACCTATACCCCTGATTTGTATATATTTTGCTTTAGATGCCCCAGATGAAAAATTCACATTGGGTGTACTTGCCAAAGTTTCTATAAATGATTGGGTAGATTTATCATAGATCTCTTCTTCTCCTATTACAGTGACGCTATTAGCAGTTTCTGAAAGTTTCTCTTCCCTAAAGTCAGCACTTACAACGATAGGATCAAGCGTGGTTGTTTCTTCTGCAAATGCAGATGTGTTCAATAATGCATAAGCTGCGATGATCGAACCGGTTAGAATTTTGGATTTCATTTTATTTCCCTTAATATAATTTTATTTATGTAGGGGAAGGAATGTATATAAGAATGATAAAAATATTTATCGAAAGTTATCTACGAGTCTCTTCCTTACGCTGGTGTTATCCAGTTCAAGTTCAACGGGTCAGGTTTCTACACCATCTCAGCTATCTATCATAAAAAGATATCAAGCACCCCGAGAGTATTGACAATCGAACTATAGTTTAAATGGGATAAATATTACCTTAACTAGATTTTTAAAATATGGGAGGAAGGGAAAAGTGTAAGAAAGTGACGAGAGGAAAAGAGGTGTTTACTCTGTTTTCATCTCAACAAGCTCAGCAAGAAGTTCTTCGATCTCTTCTTCTTCAAGCTCATCACGGCCAAGTTCTTCGATGATAGCGAAACATTCTGTACGCATCTCTCTCATCTCTTCCAAATCTTCTTTTTGTTCTTTTGAAGCGGACTTTGCTTTGTCTATAGCACTAAAAAGTTCGTCTATAGCTACTTCAAGATCTGGAATGATCTCAAGTTCTAAAAGGTTTTTGAGTTTTTCTGCTGATGTCATTGTGTTTTCCATGTATTTATTTTTATGTAATTGTAGCGAAATAAATGAACAATAATTAAAAAAGTAACTGCATCTACCCAAATCGTACAGAACATCCCACTATAACAATTTTAAAAGTAAGAAAAAGATGAAACAAGAAAATCAAAAAGTACTAGACTTCTTTACAAGCTGATACGGACATATGACAGAAGATAACCTTTGAATACTCTATTGCTTCGCCCAAAGAAAATGATCAGACTGATAACTTAACTAACACCTGCTGTCACAAAAGGATATCCGTCTATCAAAAAACACATATGGATATGTATTATTTTTTCTGCTCACTTTTAGATGTTACCGTGACGATAGCAACAGTTAGAAGTGCGCCCATAAAGACAATACTATAACCTGTCGGTAAATCATACAAATAAGATATGACAATTGCACCAATGCTAAAAAACCACCCAAAAATAAAACTGATAAGCAATGGTCTTTTCACGTTTAAAGAAATAGAAACAAAAGGTGGTGCGATCAGAAGTACAAACACAACAAAAACGCCTGCAAGTGAAACTGAAGAAGTGACTGTGATCGCAAGAAGCGAGAAGAAAAAGAGTTCCCTAAAAAAGCCACTTAGTTTGGGATAGATAAAGTAAAGTGCCATGGCTATGAAAGTATAGATAATAATACTTTGCAAAACATCATTCAGAGGTGTAAAAAGTATATCGCTTGCTAAAAGCGATTTAAAATGCTCCATACCTTCAGAGGAGTGTGCAAGTACCATCATGATCCCACTGGCACCCAAAATATAAAGAATCCCTATATATGCTTCCAAATGAAGCTTTCTAGTCGAAGCGAAAGCGATCAAAAAAGCACATAACAGGGCAAAACTCAGAGTCAGAAGATAAAAGTACTCCTCATGAAAATAACCCAGGCTGATCGATGAACCAAGTGCGGCAAACTGTGCAATAGCAAGGTCTGTAAAGATAATCCCTCGCTTTAAAATTTCCATACCAAAATAGGCGTGAAGCATTACAAGCACAATAACCAAGAGAATTGGGATTAGCAAAATATCTATCATTTGATTGCACTTGTGAGATAGTCAAAAAGGGCACTCAAGTTATCAATATTTTTAAGTGCTTCTATATCATGTGGCATAAGAATAACCTTGATACCAGTTTTTTGGCTTATAAAATCAGCTGTTTTTGTCGAGTGATAGACATCATGTAAAATACAACACGGCTGTTCTTTTTTAATAAGATTAATTATATCAATAGTATGTTTTGAAGAAGGTGGGATCCCCGGAAGAGGTTCGATCGTTCCTATACTTAAAAGACCATATTCTTTATTAAAATAAGCGAGATTATCATGAAACTGAATCACTTTTAAGCCCTTTTTGTCTTTCATTTTCTTCTTCCAAATTGCCATTTTCTGATGCCAAACTTTAGAAAAATCATTATAGTTTTTTTTATAGATACCTCTGTTCTTCGTATCTATTTTACCCAGAAACTCTTCAATGATTTTTGCCAAGTTCAAGATATTTTTTGGACTTATATGAAAATGCGGGTTCCCATCAGGATGAACATCCCCATGTCTCCTGTCGACACTTTTTGGCTTGTTAATAAGCTTTATGTGGTGCGAAAGATTTAAAAATGTTTTTGTATTTGGCATCGTTTTGGGATTGCCGGCACGATTAATGATAGGAGGGAGCCAACCGATCTCAAGCTGCCCGCCATTCATGATCAGTGCGTCTGCATTTCTCATTTTACTGATGAGTGAAGGACGGGGAATGATAAAGTGAGGGTCCCAATTACCTTTTGCTAAAACCGTTATCGTGACATTTTCTCCACCTATAGTTTTTGTCAATGCACCAATATAAGGATAGCTCACCGCAATATTGAGGTGAGCGAACAAAGACAATGGCAAAAGTGTCAGTAAAGCAAGTATCTTTTTCATATTAAAATGCGTGTGCCGCATGCGCACCTATAGCAATATTAGCCTGTAACATTATCGTATCAAGGTTTTCTCTTAAACCATTTTCGTTGTACATAGCTTCATTACGGTTATACTGAAGTCTAAAGCGTGCAAATTCGCTCGTATGGTATTCTATCATTGCAGAATACTTGTTGAAATCGTCAGGTTTATTCGTATCAACGCCATTTTCCATCACATCATTTTGATAAATGGTATCATATCTAACGCCCATTCTCCAATTCATGTCATGGGTATAGATTAGCTGTGAATAGAGTCCACTCTGTTTTTTATTCACACTATTAAAATCTTCAGGTGTAGTTAGATCTTCATATACGACACCATCAAGCTCTCTACTTAGCCACTCCGTTTGCCATTTAAAAGATCGGTACGAGTCCAATGCATGCAATACGACTAGATCAGCACCATAAAGCTTTGCATCACCTTTAAACACGTGAGGATCTTCTTCATCTTCACTGTGATCTATAAGTGAATCACCCTGTGCGTAAGAAAGTCCACCGAAGATCGTAGTATCACCAATATCAAAAGAGGATTTCACATAACCTACATAAAGAGACGGTGCATTCGTTCCCTCTATACGGTCCTCCTCATCACCTGTAAACTCTTCAAGACTAACAGACTCATTTCCAAACATCTGTTCATTTTCACCCTGAAGGACCTCAAAGCCTGCCATGAGATAAAATGGTGTTGGTGCTGTCCACTGGAGCTGTACACCTAACTCATTGATACCATGCGTTCCCAAAAATGATTCATAAACAAGTGGCATATCTCCAAAATCCCAATAGTGATGGTGTTGTGCATTAATATATCCAAAATTTGAGAGAAGCTTACCACCTCTAAATCTCAATCCATTCCCTAGTGCTGTAGTTGTAAAGTAAGCCTCCTCTACTTCAACACCACTTTCGCTGAAGTGAAATGTACCATCCATACTGAAAAATGGATCCACACTGCTTGAGAGTATCAGCTCCGCATAGTTAAAATTAAATCCTTGCTTTGCGTTGTATGTAGCCTCATTACTACTACCGTGATCATGCTCTGCATAGAGACCATGTAATATACCTGGAAGTCCAAGATGTGAAAGCTCATCGTCTTTTATATTACGATTTACATAAGAGAAGTCAGTAATGAGAGAGATATCCGGAATATATTTTGAGTTGTCAAACGTTCTTTTCTCTTCATCTAAAAGTTGTGCTATGTCACCGTAAGAAAGTCCTGCACATAGCATGCTTGTTAATACTATTTTTTTCATAGTGTATTATCCTTTAATTATTAATATTTTTGTTTTTATAAATCTTTGTTGTTGAATTGTTTAATTATGAATAATATACTGGTGGTGCAGTAGCATTAAATCCTAGTGCTACGAATCTCTCAATGTATTTTGATTTTTTGACAATATCAATCTGCTTAAATTTTGGTACATCTGTATAGTCAAACCTTGGATTAATGACAACTTTTTCCACTTGTCTTCTTATTTTTACAGCAAGATTCTCATTAACCACAACCGCAGGACTATTGTGTTGATAAAGCTTCATCTTCTCAGATGTATCACAGACGTGGCATTCAGAGATCTCTTCTAGTTCGTGATGCTGAAAGTGAATGGTTCCACTCTGAAATGCCCATACAAAAAGAGCAATCAAGAGTAAATTAACAGACTGTTTTAGTTTCATAAAGATTGTCTCCTTTCGTATTATTAAATTAAGTGTTAAACTATGCGATAGATTACACTGATGCTAAACAAGATGGACATTTACCATTGATGATGACATTATTGATCTCATAATTTGGCAATGTGATATCTATACTTTTAATACATTCAACCCTACTGCACTCTACACAAACAAAATGTGCATGGGGATTCAGCTTAACTTCGAAATATCTTTTTTTATCATTAGATTCAAAAGCATTTAAGATGCCCTCTTCCTCAAACTTGGAAATATTCCTGTAAAAAGTCGCCTTATCCATAGAGATATCATTTTTGATCTCCTCATAACATAAAGGTCTCTCTGATTCTTTTAATATCTCCAAAAGCTTTACCCTTGCAGTAGTAAGTTTGATATTTTTATCTTTGATCAGTTCTTCAATTTTCATGGCGGGATTATAACTGAAGTTAAATTAAATGCGACTAAGTTGCATTTAATAAAATAAAAAAAACTAGAAGAAATGATTATTTATTAATCTACACTGTGAAAATTAGTAGGATATTTTCTACCAATCGTTTCGCTTTAGATAGTGTTAGATTTATTCTGAATTTTGGTGTGTACTGAAGGAGGTTATGTATAGTAATTGAATGAATTTAGCACCAAACTTCGGGATGAAGATGGTGCTAAAGAATGCGAAAATTAGTGGCAACCACATCCTGTTCCGCAGCTTTCACCTTCAGTTTTTGCAGGTGCTTCGGGTGCTGCGGCTGCAGTAGATGCTCCCGCACCTGTACTACATGCACTTACACCTGGAGGTGTTGTAGGCTGTACACCAGAGTTATCTGCTAAACCTTCAGCATTTACTTTCTCAATAAATTTCCATAGGTTAGTTGCTGCTTCCTGATAACGTTGAGCCGTCTCAGAATCTGGCTTGTGATAGGTTACTGGCATACCAGTATCCCCCCCTACTCTGATCGCTGGTTCTATCGGTATACGAGCGATAACCTCTGTGTCATACTCTTTTGCTACCGGTACTGTTGTGCCCATACCAAAGATATCAGATTCTGCATCACACGAAGGACAGATAAATCCTGACATATTCTCAATAATTCCAGCTGTTGGAATGTTCAATTTTTGGAACATATTTAATGAACGCCTAGAGTCATCTAGAGATACCTCTTGTGGTGTTGTCACAGTGATTCCCGCTGTAATTGGTATTGATTGTGCAAGTGAAAGCTGTGCATCACCTGTTCCTGGAGGCATATCAATTACAAGTACGTCAAGCTCAGACCAAAGAATATCTCTTAAGAACTGCTCTATCGCTTTCATGATCATAGAACCTCTCCATATAAGTGCAGCACCCTCCTCCATAAGAGAACCCATGGACATCATTTCTACACCATAGGCTTTCATAGGTTGTACCTTGTTCCCTTGGATTTCTGGTTTTTGACCGTCAACGCCCATCATACGAGGAATGTTCGGTCCATAGATATCTGCATCAAGAAGACCTACTTTTTTACCCTGCATCGCTAAAGCAACTGCCAAGTTTACTGAAGTCGTTGATTTACCAACACCTCCTTTACCAGAACTTACCATTACGAAGTTCTTTATATGTGGAGCCATATTTTTACCACTGACTGAGTTTGACATCTGTTTTGGAGCTTGAGGTGCATTGATATTTACATTTACCTCTTCAAAGCCAGCCTTTTTAAGTTCAGCTGTTGCATTTTCTGTAAGCTCTTGCTTTACTTCATCTGCTGATGATGTAATATCTAATGTCATTACTACTGTTGTTCCATCAACTACAATATCTTTTACAAACCCAAAAGTTACGACATCTTTCGTAAATCCTGGATACGTTACATTCTTTAATGCATCTAATACATTTTGTTCTGTCATGATGTATTCCTTCATTTATATGTTATGAAAGAGTTATACCACCAAAATCTTAAATAAGGGTTAAATTTTGATGATAATTGGCAAATAGGAGTAAAAAAGTCTGATTAAAGAATAAATAAGGCTTCTCTCTGTATACTTCGTTACTTATTGTTACATGCAATTAATATTAGACTAGGGGTTGATTTGTCAGACACTACATTAGTACTTCTGGGAGCTGGAAGTTCATCTCGATTTGGTGCAAATGTTAAGAAACAGTGGATCTACACAGACGAAAATCCGCTGTGGCTATATGTCGCGGAACATTTTGAAAGCAGTGCAATATTTAAGAAGATTATCATTGTCTCAAGTAGTGAAGAGATAGCTGCAATGAAAAACTTTGCATCCTATATATATGTAGAAGGTGGTAACAGTAGGCAAGCTTCTCTTAGTAATGCTCTTGAACATGTGAGTTCTAAATATGTACTTGTCTCCGATATCGCTCGATGTTGTATACCCTCAGAGATGATCACGCGCATCTTGGGGGCGAAACAAGAAGCAGCCTGTATCGTCCCTGTTCTAGCAGTTTCCGATACACTCTATCACAATAATCAACCCATTAATAGAGAAGAGGTAAAGATCATTCAAACACCTCAACTCTCTCGTACTGAATTACTCAAAGAGGCATTACAAACTGAAACACTCTTTACCGATGACTCTTCAGCTATTGCTTCATTGGGTGAGAAAGTACATTTTGTAGAGGGTTCTGTAAAAGCACATAAGCTTACAACACGTGAAGATTTACAAAAAGTAACTTGTCTTAAATCCCCTAGTACAAAAACACTGACTGGCTTTGGTATAGATATTCACCCTTTTGAAAAGGGAAAACCGATGTACCTTTGTGGTGTAGCAATTGATGTCGACTATGGATTTAAAGCTCATAGTGATGGCGATGTCGCTATTCATGCACTCATTGATGCACTTCTTGGTGCAGCTGGCATGGGTGATATTGGAGAGATTTACCCTGATACAGAAGAAACGTATGCAGGAGCAGATTCAAAAATGCTTCTTAGTGACACTGTAAAACGTATCAAATCTTTTGGTTTTGAGATAGGCAATATCGATATAACGATTATGGCGCAAGCGCCCAAACTTCTTCCTTATAAAGAAGAGATGAAAAAAACGCTAGCTTCTTTATTGGGGATACGACAAAATTTTGTCAACATTAAAGCTACAACGGCTGAAAAACTTGGCTTTGTAGGACGAAAAGAAGGTGTGACTGTTCACGCCGTAGCAAACTTAACTTATTTGAATTGGAAAAACATATGAAAATAATCATTGTAGAAAATGAACTCTATTTAGCGCAAAGTATCGCCTCTAAACTGAATGAAAATGGCTATGAGACAGAGATATACAGCTCTATCAAAGAAGCAATGAACAGTCAAGGTGATGTCTATCTACTCTCAACAAACTTGCCAGGACAGAATACTTCACCACTTATCAAAAAATTTAAAGATAAGATCATTATTTTGATGGTGAACTATATCAATAATGATACTGTTGGAGAACCTCTGAAACTTGGTGCAAAAGACTATATCGTTAAACCCTTTATGTTAGAAGACCTCATGCGTAAGATCGAACATTATAAAGAGTACCAGTCACTGAAAAAACAAACCTCTTTATATCAAGAGTATATGCAAAATCTACTACATGATATAGAGACCAATTTTGATATCACAGAGATCACTACACCGCTTGTGATAGAGACCAATTACCAAAGACTTGTTGATAAGATCGTTTTTGAACATGCTACGCAAACAAATACACTACTTACTTTCATACCTTTAAGCGATAAAACCTGGAAAGAGAAAATACAAAAAAGTAGCCCAAGTGCACTGCTTTATATTACTGAGATCCATCAACTCAAGAAGGCAGATAGAGAAGCTTTACTGGAGATGTTGAAAGAATATGAGTTCATCATATGTACCACAACAAACCTAGAGTCAGATTTTGCAACTATTACACTTAATACAGACTCCAAGTTGTATGACCAAAATGAGATCTTGACTATTGATGATTACGTCAAATTTATCGTCAATAGTTTTCAATACAAATTTCCAGATACAGAACTCTCTAAAAAACTAGGTATCTCAAGAAAAAGTTTATGGGAAAAAAGGAAAAAGTATGGCCTCTTCAAAAAGAAATAGATCACTCTATATTGATACTGAAGCCCTATCTACTTTAGCATTAGTAAAATCAGGACTTATCTCACCTGTAGAAAAGCTGATGAATAAAGAAGAGGCACAAAAAGTAGATGAGACTAAAATGTACAAGGGTGTACCCTTCCCTTTTTCTTTTATCCTTGCCCCTCAAGGTAAAAAAAATCATCAGACCTTGCTAACCTTGGTAAAAGGTGAGGTTGTCACACTTATTAATGAAGGGAAAGAGGTTGGTGAGCTCACGGTAGAAGAAACATTTGATGTAAACCCTGCTCAACGATTACATAATATCTACGGTACTTCAGACCAGACACACCCTGGGGTGAGAAATACTACCGTAAGGCTTGGAAAATTAGCTGTATCTGGAGAATACACTGTCTCTTATCCACTCATAGAAGATAACATGAAGCGTATTAAAAACATGATCAATCGAACAGGGGCAAAGCAAATCTCATCGATGATGCTAGCAGCAAACCCTTTGAACCGTGCACATGAGAGAATGATACGTGAAGCTATCAGTAACTCCGATCTTCTTGTGATTTTTTTACGTAAACCTTTTACCAGTGAAGGTCTTCGTTATGATATACGACATAATGCACTGAATACTTTTATTGACAATTTTTTACCACGCAATAAAGTACTGATCATACCTTTTGAAAATACGTATATCTTTGCCGGATATAATGAACTTATACTGGATGCCCTTTTAGCTAAAAACTATGGATGTAGTCAACTGGTTATCGGTAAAAATCATGGCGGGCTAGGTTTATATTATGATAAAAATCGTTTAAGTTCTGTCTTTGATTGTTGTGAGGATATTAACATTGAGATCAAAACAATTGATGAGTATGTCTATTGTGACACCTGTAAAACACTTGTCAGTACGAGAACTTGTCCACATGGGCAGCACCATCATGTACACTATGATTCTGAATCTATTATGAAACTCATACTAGCAGGGCTCATTCCTCCGTCTATCTTGGTCAGAAAAGAAGTTTCAGCTAACATATTGGCAGCTCTTCTACCTGACAGATTTGAAAACCTGCAAGAGATGCACTACTCTTTGATGCCAGGTTCAGGCTTATTGGAACAACAGAGTGAAGAGCAGTTTTATTTAAAACTTATCGAACTGTATCAAACTTCATCGTTGACATAACACAAGGGACCTTATGACAATTCAAAAACTTTTTTTAACATTCTTTGGTGCAGGGCTTAGTCCTAAAGCACCTGGTACTGTAGGTACACTGGCATCACTTCCTGTGGGAATAGCTATTATTTACTACTTTGGTACAGAAACACTTTTTATGTTCACACTAGCCATAACCGTCATAGGTATCTTTGAGGTCAACAAATATGAACAAGCCACAGGTATTCATGACCATCAGCAGATTGTCATAGATGAAGCAGCTGGTATGTGGCTCAGTCTTATGATAGCTTATTCAACGGGTACCGCCATGAATTATCCCTATGCTGAGATATTAGCAATAATATTCAGTTTCGCTGCATTCCGTCTTTTTGACATTTGGAAACCCTCAACTATAGGCTGGATTGACAGAGAATTTAAAGGTGGTCTTGGCGTAATGCTAGATGATGTATTGGCAGGAATTGCCGGTGGACTGCTGAGTGCCTTACTTCTTATGGGGATAGGGAAACTTTTCTAAAAGTTTTTTCTTCTCTTTATTCTTTTCTCCTTATCATTAGGAAACGCATCAAAAAACATCCCGATCACAGATATTAACATGATCAGATAAGCCACAAATCTTGTCACCCCTGCTATCATAGATTCATAGGCCAACAATCCCATTGCACTGAGCATATAGTTAAAATCATGAATGGCATCTACCCCTAAAAAAGATTTATGTGCCGGTAGAATAAGACCTTCATGTGCGGTGGAGATATACCACGCTGTATATTGAAGAGAGAAACCCACAAAAAAGAGTGCGATCAATGCAGCAAAACTGTTACCTTTTTTATAATAATAGTAACCGATCAAAGCGGGGAAAAGAAGTTGAAAGACCGTTCCATTTGCCATCGTAATAAACTCTGGACAAGGTAAGATATAGCAAACGCCGTGTCCTCCTTCATGCACGATACCCAAAGTCTGATTGGCTACAAAAAAATACAAGGTGAATATCGTCTGTAATACAGAGTCACTCTTCTGATAATCTGGTTCCCAGGGTGCGTAGTGAGGAAAAAGTAATAAGAATAGTACAAAGATGACCAATGTAACTCTCTTTGCAAGTCGTGAAGATTCAATCTGTTCACCCTCACCTTGATCTTGATGTAAATGTTTAAAAGGATTTATCCTAGGCATCGATCAAATGCTTTAATATACGCTTGATGATCTCTTCATACTCTTTAAGTTCCCCTGCCTCTAAAGCTTTTTCTGAACGAAACTTTTTATGGTACTTTTCTAAAGCGTTTCTTGAGGTGTCATCTAACCATTTATCCTTAAAGGTTTGATCCATCTCTATATCAAACACTTCTCTCTTGGCATGTGATATTTGCGCTACTTTCATCGTATGATACATGGCACGCCCCAGTAAAATATAGGGGAAGTTTCTATTTTCCATAGGACCCATCTCTAAATAACGCCTACCCATGGTCTGGCCCAGGACTTTGACTTCAGAGAGCTCATTAAAGCCAAAATATGCACCTGTTCCACCTACCAATGCACCTATAGCACCACCCAATAACAGTGTATGGCCAGCTAAAAGCAAATCGATCCCTGCACCTGTGACTGCTCCAGAAGTTGCACCTGTAATAATAAGTTCTTTACGTGTCAAACCAAATACAGAGGCTGTCTCTTCAGAAAAAAGATCGAGCCCTTCTAAAGTTAAGACTTTTTTTTCTTTCTGTAGGTGACCATGGTTCCAAACCTCTTCTATACTCTTTTGCGTAGAAACCTCTAAATCCCGTAAACGGTCTTTGTAGTTACTTTCTATCTTCTCTTTTTCACTTTCACTTGCCTCTTGGGTATAGAAATAGAGTTTTTCTACCATACTGACAGAATCATATACCAAGTTGGACACTAATGATGCACTTCGTTCAAGCATCTGTTCCTTGTATTGCTTAAGAAGTTTGATCGATGCCTTTACTGGCCCGATCCATTCTTCTTTTAGCTGTGCTATGCTCTCCAAAATACTCATGTGCTGTTCAATACTTGCCTGCATAGGATTATAGGTACGTACCATTCGAAAGTATTGTTCCAGTGCTTTTTTCCACTCTTCACTATAATCAGTATCATCGATATGATTAATGAGTGCCATAGAAGGTTGACCAGTCCAGCGAAGTATCTCCATCTCTGTTTCGTACTCTTCTCCGTAAGGTTGTGAACCATCTACCACATAAATAATGCCAGCACCCTCCATAATAGGTTCAAGTAACTCTATTTCATCATTAAATCGTTCATCTTCTTTATATTTATGTATAAATGCCTGTACCACTTCAGGTTTTTTATGGGCAGGAACATCATGTTTTTCAAGCCATGCAAGTACCCTTCGTGCACGTTGAAAACCAGGGGTATCAAAGAGTTCATATAAGACTTTCCCATCAACACTTAAAGGAAAACTACGTCGTTTTGTTGTGGTTCCCGGTGTATCTGATATCTGCACAGAATCATCAAGTGCTAGTGCTGAAACGATAGAGCTTTTCCCTTTGTTAGGATGTCCGACAACAGCAAATTTAGGGTGTGTAGTTGTCATCTTTTTAACCATACTTTCATATTTTTCGATAATGAGAGTTTGTTCTCCCAAACATCTATTTCTTTATCCACTGATGCATAATTATTTTTCTTTGTACCTATAGGCATGACGATCACTTTATCTACTTTATCAGTCAACTCACTTAAATAATCTACAAAATCCATCGTTGGGGGCTCCCAGCCCTTTACTAACAGGAGTACCTCACCATGACTTTTAGAGATCACTTCAGAATCCTCTTCAAAAGTATTCGCACCTCCTGCTTCAAAATAATTAGGTGCTATGACCTGCATGCTGTCACCAAAAAGTAAAAGTTTGTCATGTGGTATAGCCCAGCCATGTATACTATCATAGGATGCATCCAAGGTGTTTACTATTTGACTATAGCTCTTCTCATTAGGAGTAAAGGTGCTCTCTCTTATGTTCGCATGTGTAGAGATGATTGGTTCATTGATCTCTCTAAGTAATTTTCTTGCTCCATCCAGTGTTAAGAGTGATTGCTTTACCGCATAATTAAATCCAAAATAAGCAAGTATACACATCAATATACGTAAGAATACCGCATAAAATATCGTAGCCAAAGCCAAAAATTTCCACCACTCTCCAAGTGCAGAGGCATGTGCGATCATTTCATCATCTAGTTTGTCTCCGAGTCTAAAGTATTGACTCTGCTCAATGAGTTCAAGGGATGGAACAGCATCAGGAACTATCTCTCTCCATGGAAAGGCCAAGCTATGTAAAAATCCATGAAACTCTTCGGTACTGATATGTAATGTAGTGCTCCATGCAAAAGCAATGTCTTTCGTCACAACTACACCCAAAAGAGATATCAGTAATCCAAATGAAAAAAACAAAACAATAATTTGAGACCGCTTGATGATAATCCAGTTTGCAAGTAAAGAGTTGAATTCCAATGCTGTGATATTCTCTTCCATTTTCCCGGGCAACAAACTCAATATTTTCTCCATCCAAAAAGCAGGAGAAAGGTGTACCAATACACTCTCTGTACTGCTGGCTCTGAACATCGCAAGAAGCGTGAGTATCATAGTAAAAAGAGGGAAAAAAACAGCCACAGCGATAAAATAAATAACATTGACTGGTTCCTGTCCATTGTAGGAGAGTAATCCCACACCCGCTAAGATTCCTAAAGCGAATGCTATCAGTACCAGTGCAAATGTCACCCGGTACAGATAAGAGGAAAAAGTCTCACTTAACAGTGGCTTTTTCAAACTCTTTTTATTTGCATCTATCCATGTGAGAAGTTGTTCTATAGGTTTATTTTTCAACATTACATGAGTGATTCCAAAGGCACGATTCTCTTCACGTGTATAAGGATTGATCTTTAACAGTTCGTTAAGGTTTACATAGGATTCTATATTCATTATTTATGTAACACCGTTATTCTTCTTCTGGTGTTCTATAGATGATGCATCTTAAATGCTCTGTATATACTTCATGTTCATAACTCTCAACACGTGCGACACCCTCTTCAAATGCAGCTTTGGCTACAGCAGAAGCAACCCATATCAATACTTCTTTGTTAAAAGGAAGAGGAATAATATGTTCTTTCCCAAAGACAAGATCTTGATTATGATATGCAGCCTTTACATAATAGGGTACTGGCTCTTTAGCCAATGCTGCCAACGCTTTTGCTGCTGCCATTTTCATACCTTCAGTGATCTTCTTGGCATGTACATCCAGGGCACCTCTAAAAATAAAAGGAAAGCCCAGTACATTATTTATCTGATTTGGATAATCTGAACGACCAGTTCCTATAATCGCATCATCTCTTACCTCTTTTACTTCAGAAGGTAAAATTTCCGGAGTAGGATTTGCCAAAGCGAAGATGATAGGTTCTGGTGCCATTTTGCCTACCATCTCTTTTGTCAATGCCCCTGCAACACTCAAACCTAAGAACATATCTGCATTTACGATCACATCTTCCAGCGTTTTAGCATCTGTCTCTACAGCAAATGGTGCTTTATATTTATTTAGATCTGTTCTATTTGTAGTAAGTACGCCTCTACTGTCACACATAATAATATTTTTTACACCTAAGCGCTGATACATCTTTGCACATGAGATCCCTGCTGCACCTGCACCATTCACAACTATTTTGATCTCTTCAACTTTTTTACCGGTTAGTTCAAGTACATTCATTAATCCAGCAGTTGTAATGATTGCAGTTCCGTGCTGATCATCATGAAACACAGGAATATC
Source organism: Sulfurovum sp. (assembly GCF_049668085.1). Classification (GTDB taxonomy): domain Bacteria; phylum Campylobacterota; class Campylobacteria; order Campylobacterales; family Sulfurovaceae; genus Sulfurovum. The sequence goes on from NZ_JBATIY010000116.1 coordinate 29,315, forward strand.
CAATGCTTCTTGTAACTGTTTCTCTATTTCAAAACATTGAGGGGCTTTAATATCTTCTAAGTTGATACCACCAAAAGTTGGTGAGATCGCTTTACATGTAGTGACGATCTCTTCTATGGTATGCACATCCAATTCTATATCAAAAGCATCTACATCTGCAAACTTTTTAAAAAGTACAGATTTTCCCTCCATCACTGGTTTAGATGCAAGAGGTCCAATGTTTCCAAGTCCAAGAACTGCTGAACCGTCAGAGATCACAGCAACTAGGTTAGAACGATTGGTGTACTTAAAAGAGAGGTTTTCATCTCCGGCAATTTCAAGACATGGTATAGCCACTCCTGGGGTGTAGGCAAGTGAAAGTTCGTGTTGAGAGTCACAAGGTTTTGTCAGGTCTATCCCTATCTTTCCTTGCTCATGATATTTCAACACTTCTTCTTTGGTTATAGGAGACATTTGTGACCTTACAGTTTTCATATAAAATATTATACTGCAAGTATGATAAGGGTAACTCTAATTATTGTGGGAAATACTCTTCGATAATTTGTGGAAAGAGTTTCATCGTTTTTCTAGCTTTGTCAATTTTAGGCTGAAATACCTCTGCAGAGTTTGGAAACTTTGTCATACACTCTGTATAAATTGAAATTTTCTCTTCCATATGTGTTTCCAGTGCATCAAGTACTGATTGCATATTTTCTCTACTCGTTGCAAACTTCATCAGTAGTTCAAACATACGTTTACGTGGATGAATGGCCATAGAGTCTCCTGCAGCAAGCGCAATGTCTTTAATATCCCATCTTGAAATATAAATACCACTTACATGTGGAGCGATAAGCTTTGCATAGAGTGCTTCTGTATAGGAAGGGTAATCTTTAAGATCTACCTCTTCATCAGCAGCACACTGTCCATCTGGACCAAATGCAGGTTTTCCATTAAAATTTTGTGCACTCATGTTCTCAAATTCTTTTCTTAGATCGTCCATTTCTCTCATTTTTTATCTCCTATTAGTAGCGGAATATCATCCACATCGATTTTGGCATCAAACCATCTATTTGCGATAAGCATCATTTTTGTGACGAAGATGATCTGGTCATCCAGAAACTCTGGTCTGTCATAGAGTGCTTTTGCTTCATCATCCAGACAAAATCCTTTGACTTTTCCATCAGTCACTTCTACAAAGTCTACACGTCCTTCTCTCTGTGCACAACTGTTCAGATTTCCACAATAAGGTACTGCTTTGATCCCAAACTCTTTTTCTATCATCATTTGCGTCACTTTTGATTCGCCGACATTCTTCATCGTAAAATCAAAATGTTCATCTGTAATATTCAATGCGATCGCCGTAGCATTAATACCATTACGTTTCATGATTTTATTAAAATATTTTCTCATGTATCCTGTCTGGGCATTATGCCCCAGTATAGTACAGAGTCCTGTATCGGGCTTGATTTCATGTGGTTGCATTATATATTTCTCCTTGAAAATGAGCAAAGCCCCTCTTCAATTCCTCTCACTAAAGTTTCGCCTATAGGCTCAAAAAAATAATACATTTTTATTCTTCTTCCCCTCTCATGCGTATTGCATTATCGTGTAAGAACATAGCCTCTTCTTCCTCAACCGCACAACGTGGACAAGTCTGTTCTCCACCTGTGTAGGTAAAGTTGTTCCCACACTCATTACAACGTTTGATGTTAAACGTTGCAAGTGTTCTCTGTGTAGGTTCAAAAAACTCTTTAATCTCAAATCCACTTTGTAGCTGAATAGCATCTGGTTCACATACATCATGACACAAACGGCACTTCACACAAAGCATCGCATCAAAATGTATCAGTGAGAACTTACCATTAGAGGAAAGTGCCCCCGTAGGACAGATACGGTAACATATCTGACAGTTGGTACAACTCTCATCCACAAACTTTTGTGAAGTAAAACTCACTTCTTCTTCAGGTAATACTTCAAAAATATCCGGAATATTTGCACGTTTGAGTGTCGTAAAAAGTATCTTACGTTTATTTGGCAGATTTTTATCTTTTATCTTAGATATGACAGAAGCATCTATCTCAAATTTTTGTAATTCATCTTCATCCACTGCATCATCAAATGCTTTTTTATGTTTTACTACACCTTCAAGTGAAGCATTCCCTAAAAAAGAACGTCTTGAAGTCACTTCATCTTCACTTTCCGATTCATTCTCTTTTTTTGGTTCTTTTGATGCTATATGGTTTGTACTGAGTTGTTTTTTAGAAAAACTGGACAAGACAAAATTTGCTTCGTCTATACGATTTTCAATATGTTCAAACAGTAAAGAGTCTTCATCATAAGAACTTAGATCGATCGTGATCTTTTCATCACTTGCCAAAGCCAAAGAGATCAAATGTTCTACACTTAGCACCGAGATACAAGGTACATTGATCTTAGGTGAGATTAGTCTTACTTTAGACTCTAAAAAAGAAAAGAAAAACTCTGTGGTAGAAAAGTCTGAAAGTGCAAAAGCTTCTGTAGGGCATACACCCACACATGCAGCTGCTTCTGTACCTGTAGACAGAGAAAAACTTGGAAGATTGTCTACCAGGCTTATAGAATCTGGACAGATATCTACACACTTGGTACACTGGGAGAATTTACTAGTTGCTCTTACACATGCACTGACATCAAAATGTAAACCCATAAACTACGCTTCATCCCCACAGTGAGTTGATAATTTTTCTGTCACATATTCAAAATCACTTAGTAAAAACTCTAAAGCAAGTTCAGAGCCATCATGATAAAGAGGCGTACGTGACTCTCTTTTTGCATTGATAAGGAAAAGCGGCGCCCACTCTAAAAGATGTTCTTTTAAGAATGCACGCTGTACTTGAAGAAGTTCACAAATACCATCTTTATCCTCCGCAGCCAAAGCTTTTTGAAGTGCCACACATAACATATACATAAACTCCAGTTCCACACCTATATGGTCAGCACTCACTACTCTTGCAGTATCCAGTTCAACACGGAAATCCAGGTCATTATAGAGTTCAACGATAGGGTTGTCTCCACCACTTTCGATCATTTGATCATCTCTTGTGTAGAAACTTTCATAAGGTACCAAGTGCATTAAAAATAGATTTGTAAAATCCACATTATAGTATTGATCTATAAGCTCGGCACGTGAAAATTCTTTACGTTTGGGCCAATCTCTATAGTTAGGGAAAAACGATAAAAGTCTCTCATCACTCTCAATATTTTCTAAAAATGTCTCATCTACTTCTACAAGCATTAATCTTGAGATCAAAGCATAAATTGCTATACGATTTTCTATCTCTTGTTTCATTAAATCCATGTTATATACATCTGCTTTCATGTTAAATATTTTGGCACTATACCACTTTCAAGATAAATAAGTAATAAGAAAATTAATTATCTGGGAAATTGTATAATGTAGACACTCCCAAGCAAATGCTTGGAAGCATATCAGTAAGTATAGACTTACTTGATTTTTACTGCATATGCTTTGTCTGACAATGGCACAGCAGGACGTTTAATGTGTTGAGGACGTCTAAGTGTATCTGTACTGTCAAGAGGACGAGTTAAGTCATCTCTCCATGCTTGATAGACTTTCATGTTGTTCTCATAATTCACATAAATATCACCAATTTGATCATCTTTACCTGCAAGCTCAATAACAACTTTTTGGTGCCATGCGTGGTTACCTGCAATAGGATCTGGGTGTGATGGAGCCACAGCATTTTGCCATGAACCTGAAAGACCATCCCACCAAATGTTGTCTAGGTCTCTATTGTACTCTTTAAACTGCCAAGACTCTTTGTTCTCTTCAATACCATCTATGATACCTTGAGTTGGTTTGAGTGTACCCTCTTTACCATCCATAGTGAGTTCATACAGTGGTGAACCAACACCCATAACACCTAGTTTATGTTCAAATCCAGGAATATCTACTGCATTTTTAAGTTTCCATCTACCTGCGTGGTGTGAACATGCAAGTACACCAGGCATAGTCGCTTCAGTTGGAACAGCCATAGCGATAAAGTAACCTGACTCAAGACCAGAAACAGTATCTTGAATCGTTACCTTAACTGAATCTCCTCTTTTAATTCCAAGTTTCTTCGCATCTTCTGTATAGATCCATACTGGGTTATGGTTTTGTGAAATCTCCATAAGGTGCTTAGAGTTTACAGAACGCGTATGAATATTGTACGGTAATCTAAATACCGTATTCAGTGCGAATTCATTCTCTTTTTGCATAAAGTCATGGTGTACCTGTGTAACAACATGTGTCATTTTCTTTCTATCTTCCGCATTGGTTGGATAAATAGGTATAGCGTACTCAGGCCATTTCCATTCTTTGAACCACTCACAGTAGAAGTCAAGCTTTTTAGTTAATGTATGGAAACCTTGTACAAGTTCACCATCTACTTCAATACCGATCGCTTTTTCTTTACCATGGCTGTCTGTAGCAGTCAAAATACCAAACTCATCTTTAACTACTTCACTTTCATGATACTCATGACCATGAGAAATATATGTATCACCTACTTTTTTCAGTGGTCTCTCTTGTGGTTTATAGATGTTATCTTCTTCTAACCATGTACCTCTGTCTCTCATCATCTCATAGTTAGGATACTTAGAGTCAGGGTATGCTGCTTTCGCTGCTTTCTTAAGGTTCGGAAGCTTGTCAAATGCTGCTTGATACCACTCTGGGATTGTCACAGCTCTAGTTGGATCTTCTTTTGAAGCCCAGTGTTTTCTCACACCTAAACTTCCATCAGGGTCTACATAATGTACCATTATATTTGCCCAAAACTCTACTTCTTCCCATACTTCACCAAGACCCGCTTTAATGTGCGCTTCTAGTGTAGCTCTTGTTGGATCTTTTGGCTTCCAACCCATTTTCTCTAATGCAACTCTAAGTGCCGGGTTACGGAAACTTAACCATCTTTTTGGTTCTGTTGCTTCTGAGTGTTGGTCATGTCTTTCACCAGCAAGTCCTACAGGAAGGATAAAGTCACAATACCAGTTTGTCTCTGACCATGTTGGAGAGAGGTTAAATGACATTTCAATCTTATCTTCTCTTTTAAGTGCTTCGATCCATCTGAAACCATCCGGGTTGATCCAAACCGGGTTATACATACGTGGGATCCAAACAGCCAACTTCTCAGGTACTTTAAGTCCTTTAGCATTCCATTTCTCTCTCCACTCATCATCCATAAGAAGGTGAGGCATGATATGACTCATCTCATATGAACTTAACGGATACTCTGGTGGCCATGCGATCTCATTCCATACATCAACCTTTGCAGGTCTTGTACCCGCCTGAGTAGCAGCATCACCTTTACCATTCACCGAGATAACATGCCAGTGGTGTAATCCAACACCACCTTTATCACCAGCCATCGCACCACGAAGAACAAATGGTAAAAATGCAGATCTAGCGATCATCCATCCACCTTTGTGACCGATCGGTCCTGCTCTCCAGATATATGTTGCAACTCTTGCACCTGCATCAATGAACATATCGTAAAGTTTTTCTACGATACGTTTTTCAATACGACACTCTTCAGCAACAAAGTCAAGTGTATAAGGACTATACATTTCAGAGATCATAGAGATAAATTCTTCATAACTATCACCTGTAGGGATAGATTTGATATATCCTTTTTCAAGAAGTACGTTCAAATACTCTCTGTCTTTCATAAGGTGTTCCCAGTTCACCCAGTTCTTCACAAATTTGTGATTTACAAGATCTTCTCCATTGATACCCTTTTCATTGAGGATTCTGTTTGCAAGATAGAGATAAAGTGCTGTCTCTGTACCTGGCCAACATGGTACCCATAGATCTGCCATACCGGCAGAGTTAGAAAGTCTTGGATCCATAACAACAAGCTTTGCACCTTTTTTACGTGCTTCAGCAATACGACCTGCTGCCTGTTGGAAATAGTGACCTGCATCTGCTGCATGTGATGACTGAAGGAAGATCAACTTCGCATTTGACCAATCCGGAGAGTTTCTATCATCGTTTGACCACTGGATCGTACCCTGTCTAGCACCTGCAGAACAGATGTTTGTATGAGAATCATATCCATCAAGACCCATAGAATGAGGTACACGGTGACCAAAACCATTCTCATTTGGACGACCAACGTGATACATGATCGACTTTTTAGAGATCTCATCACCCACTTTGAGTGTATCGTGCATTTTTTGCCCGATCTCTTTCATCGCTTCATCCCAAGTTGTTCTTACCCATTTACCTTCACCTCTTTTAGAACCTGGAGCTCTTTTAAGTGGGAAAGGTATTCTATCTGGATCATACATTTGAGATTGAGTCGCATACCCTTTTGCACAGTTTCTACCACGGCTTCCTGAGTGAAGCGGGTTACCCATGTATTTACGTACTGCTAGTTGTCCACCAGCTTTGTATGTAGAAAGGTCAACCCATGCAGTTAGACCACATGATGCTTCACAGTTTGAACATGATGTAGGTACAAGCATGTATTCAGTTGCTTTGATCCCATTAGGATTGTCTTCACTTTGAACACCATTTCTAACTGTACCACCTCTTTTCCAATCATCACCGTCCAACTCAGTAAAACTATCCCACTCTTCAAGTGGTGGATAGAATGAAAGTGTTTTAGGTGTTGGTGTAAATTTCGTTTCTGCCATTGCCGGCGTGTCAGCTACAGTTTTAAATACACCTGCTGCAAGTGTTGCACCTGCTACAGAGTAAGCTGTACCTTTAAGGAAACTTCTTCTACCTTCGATAAAATTTTTATCTTCTGTATTCATTGATTTTGTCATAGATATCTTCTCCTTAACTTAATGGTAGCAATTGCGGGATTTTAAGCCATACATCTTTTACCAAGAATAGCCCTACTAATGCTAAAATAGCTGCAAATCTAAGCAGCGTTGTGTTTTCTGACTTCATGTAACTCATTCCTAAGAAGAATGGGATAATAAATCCAAGTGTCATACCAAACCAGAATTCAACACTATAAGGTCCACCTGAATGTACAAAGGCCAAAGTTGCTTCTGCTTCTGAAGATTTGAATGAGAAGAAATACTCACCCATATACATCATAAAACTAAAGAATACAGCAAATGTAAGTACAAGTGCTAAATCTTTTCTAGCTTCTTTGCTCCATGAACCAGACACGAAGATAAGTGCTGCAGATCCAGCCATAAGTGCTGCCCACATCATTTGCATTACTTCAGTTGGTGCCTGCCATAACTCTCTTGCACTTGATTGTGCCATTATGATCGCTGTATATGTTGTAACAGGAATCGCTAAAAATACTAAAAATGGCATGATCTTTTCATACACTGCAGAATTGTTTCTAGCCATTGTTGTAATTTTACATTTTTTACCACCAAGACCTGGGAATGCATCTGCAACACCGATAACCATTAGTATTGTAATGAGACCCAAGAAAAGTGATGCCAACCATGCACCAACAGTAATAGATGATGTCCAATGTGGATGTGTGAATATATGTATCATTCTATACGGTTGATGTAGATCGATCAATGTAAAAAACAAGAATACATTTAAAGCTATAAATGCGATCACTGGCATAAGCCATCTTAAATTAGGCATATCCTCTTTTTTATGTCTAAACCATAAAAATGCTGCTAAAAATGCGACACCTGTACCGATACTTTTTGCCCACATGTTCATAGTAATGATACTTCCCCAAACAATCCCCTGGATTGGCACATCTAATGTTACAACTGCTTGAGTTGCGTTAATTGTACTTTCAACCATCTTAGTGACCTCCCTCTTGTTCATGTGAGTCAGCATCTGTTGCTGACTCAATCAAACTTGCATTATCTGTTGGTCCATGATCTCCAACAAAAGGTGCTAGGAATCTATCAAGAATTCCATGATTTTTATCACCAACATGCTCTAAATGCGTGATGTCATTGAAAAGGTTGAAACCTTCAATTCTCTGATGTGCAAGTGGATTAAGTGTTGCATTACCACCACCTACATAAAAGTGTGTTGGAACAGTATGCTTTTCAGGTTTACGTACCTGAACAGCACCTTTGTGTTCCATGATATACAGTGAAATATGACTGTGATCATCTTCAATATCACCAAAGATATTTGCTTCAACAGGACATGCTACCACACATGCTGGCATCATACCACTTTCGATACGGTGTGCACAATATGTACATTTATCTGCCGTATTTGTTTCAGGATCCATATAGATCGCTCCATAAGGACACGCCATCATACAACCAGCACACCCAATACATCTAGCACTATCAACATCAACAATACCATTCTCCAAGTAGTGTAACGCCGATACTGGACAAATACGCTCACATGGTGCGTTCTCACAGTGGTTACAACGTAATGGCGTAAATGATCTTCTTGTATCAGGGAATGTTCCCAGATCGATATATTTAACACGTAAACGCCAAGTACTCAATGGAACTTCGTTTTCCACTTTACAAGCAATCTCACAACCTTTACAACCCATACACAGGTTAAGGTCAACTAAGAAACCTAATTTCATGCTTCCTCCTTAAATTTAGCTAATCTTATAATAATTATAAGTATCCATTAATCCAATCGAATTTCTGGTAACGCTTAGATAAATATTATAGAAGTTTGGATTAAAAAATGGTTATTTGCTCAAAGAAACCTTAAGTTTTTAGACCGATGTGTCAAAAGGAAATTTAAACCATCAATATAGTTGAAGAATATCATCATTGAATGTGAAAAGAAAACGTAGAACCCTTCTCTTCTTCACTCTCTATCTCTAATGATGAACCATGTAACGCGAGAATATTTTTTACAATAGAAAGTCCCAGACCCATAGAGTTATCCCAATTATGTATTCCTGAACGATAAAACTTCTTGGTTACTTTTGAGATGTCGGAAGATGAGATACCAAACCCATAATCTGTAACAGATATTTGTCCTGCATCTATCTTTATCAACACTTCATCTTTTGAATACTTCAATGCATTTTCAATGATGTTCTTGAGTACGACCTCTAAAAGTGTACGATCTGCATCTACCACATAGGAACTTCCTTCAATGATGATTTCCCTTTGAGGATATTTTTCTTCTAAAGCCGTTTTCACTTCTTGTACCAATACATAAAGATCGAAATTACTCGGATGCAGTGTTGCCTCACCACTCTCAAATTTATTCCATAAGACAAGTCTGCTAAGAAGTGCCTCTATCTTTATACCGTTGTTATATATCTTATTTAGAAATTTTTCCTGTAACGCAGGTGGTATCTCTTTATCCTCTTCCAATGTTTGCGCATATCCCATGATCGAAGCTATAGGATTGCGAAACTCATGTGCAATGGCTGAGATCATATCTGCACGTTGGCGATTTTTCATTTTGAGTTTTGCATTGTAACGTTGTTTGATCTCTTCACGTTTCTTAGCACTATCAAGTACTTTAATCAGGTTCTGATTGATATCTTGAAACTCTTGGGTAAAAAAGTGTGCTTTATATTCTATTTCTTCCGTTTTATCAAGTTTTCCCAAATAGGAATTGATCACTGTCAATTCCTTTTGCATCCGCTCTGCTCCACGGTATATAGCATAAATAAATACAGAAAAACCCAATATTAAAAGTCCTGTTGCGTAAAAAGCGATATTACCTTCTTCGGGAAGAAAAATAAAAAAAATGATACTGAACATAAAACCTGTAAAGACTCCTAAGGTTACAAGCCTCGCCATGATGTATTCAGTAAAATGAGGACGTCTATGCATACTTAAAATACCTAATTATCTTCTTCTATCTCAATGAGATAGCTTAAAAAATCTTCTATGGCAAAATAGCCAACCATAGATTCATATATTTCTTGATTTGGTTCCATAAAATAAAAGCTTGGAATAGCCCCGGCAAAATCTACTATACGTTTCGATGTTTCCTTATCTGACCTTTGTACTTTTAACAAGATATAAGATTGTAGTTTTTCTTGTACTCTTGCATCAGACAATGCACCTATTTTCATATTTTTACACCATTTGCAACGTATATCTTCTACCATAACCATGACATTTCTATGCTCTTTCTTGGCACGCTCAAATGCATGATCCATATCTGTTTCCCAGATCAACTTGTCAAATGTTTCAAGCGCTTCGTCTTTCTTTTGTAAGGTTTGGACCGCTTCATTTTTTTGATTTTTTGAAGCAATAACTTTTTCTGACTTTGATCTTTCCTCAGCACATACGGGAAGGAGTAATAAAGTAAAAAATATAATACCTGATATGATCATCTGCATATTAAATACTTATTTTGTATTTTTTTCTACATCATTGATATACGAGATGAAATCTTCTACATTCACATAGCCTAGAATTTCTTCTGTCACAGCTTTATTTGGTTTCATAAAGAAAACCGTAGGTACACCTTTTACCTCTGGTAATCCTGACATGGCAGACGGATCTTCTCTCATCACTTTGACTACAACAAATTTTTCGAGTCTTTTCTCCACTGCCTCATCTTGTAATGTACGATATTTCAGTTTTTTACACCATCTGCAGTTTTCACCCTCTACTAAAATCATCACGTTTTTATGTTCTTTTTTTGCCAACGTAAATGCTGTGTTTACATCTTTAACCCACTCGACAGAAAAAAGTGTACTTGAAAGAAGTAAGAGTCCTAATACTATTTTATGCATAATGATCCTTCTTTAATTAAATTGTCTCACTGTATGTTTAAACACCTCATAAAGTGATTCAACTTCTTTAATCGATGTTCGTTCATTCGGTGCATGGATCGTGTCATTGATGACACCAAATTCTATCACATCGATACCGTAAGCTGCAATAAACCGTGCATCACTTGTACCACCTGCAGTAGAGTGTTTAGGCATGATACCGCATACTTCCTGAATACTTTTATCAATAGCACGTACTACAGGACGATCTGTCTGAGTCAAAAAAGGTTCTGCTGATTGACTTAAAGTAAGATCATACTTCATACCACTAAAATACTGATGCACAAATGCTTCTACATCTTCCTTTGAAGTCTTTGTAGAATTACGTACATTAAACATCATCTTCAGCTTTCCTGGAGTCACATTGGTTACCTCCATTCCTGCACGTATATCCGTAATGACAAACTGACTTGGACCAAAATACGCATCACCTTCATCGAGATTAACCCCTGCCATTGAGGGCAATACCTGCGCGACTTTATGAATAGGATTGGTTGCTTTTTCCGGATATGCTGCATGTCCCTGCATACCATGTTTTTCTATAACCCCGTTAATGGAACCTCTTCGTCCGATCTTAATAGCATCACCAAAAACAGTTTCACATGTCGGTTCAGCAACAATACAACAGTCTGGTAAAAAACCTATTTCCTTAAGATGTTCCAACATGATCTGAGTACCATACTTGGCTTCACCCTCTTCATCAGAAGTCAACAAAACGGAAAGTGTACCTTCAAAATGTTCAATATCCTTACAAGCTTGAACAAATGCAGCCACCCCACTTTTCATATCTTGTGTACCACGTGCATAGATATTACCTTCCTTGATCACAGGAACAAATGGGTTTGTGTCCCAGCCATCTCCTGCAGGAACCACATCCACATGTCCAGCGAAACAAAGATGCGGCCCTTCAGCAAACTTTTTACTCAACAGCAGGTTCTTAACACCCTCTTTGTTTACATATATCGCTTCATACTCATCAAGATACTCTTCTATGAATTTTAACGATCCTGCATCATTAGGGGTTAAAGATTCGCAACTCAACAGTTTAAGTAATAGATCAACTACATTCATTTAGACTCATTTATTTATAAATTTTTCTATCATTGAGAGATACTCATCAAGATTTTCGAAACGATGATTTCCGCCATATTCAACGATAATTTTATGCTTATTATAGAGAGATTGTGCTTTAGTATAATCTAACACTTCATCTCCACTTTGTAAAAGAAGTAAATATTTACCTTGTTCTGGAGCTGTTTGTAACATTTTAAGTTGCTCTAAATAAACAGGTTTAAATTCAAATATCTCTTCATCACAAAAACGTTTTTGCCATCCTGTATAGGAAGCCAAAGTCTCCCATGGCTCCGTTGATGGATTAAGCAGAATGGCTTTCATATGGTATTTTTCAGCGAGATAAGTCGCATAATATCCGCCTAGTGACGAACCAATCAATATATCAATATGAGTAGATTCTAAGATCTCTTCGATCGTATCTATAGCGTCAATAGGAGAAGGTGGAAGATCCGGTGCGATGACACTGACTGCGCCAAAATAGGCTTTGAGAAGTATAGATTTATTCCCCTCTCCACATGATGAAAAACCGTGAAGGTAGAGGATCTTTGACATACTATTTTTCTATATCGCCACGATACGTAACGATACCACCAAAGTGGTTAAGGACACGATTATGCCCATTTTGTCTAAATATATTTTGTACCTGTCCGCTTCTGCTGCCTGTACGACAAGTCAATACAACTGCTTTATCTTTCGTTTCATTAAGAAATTTTTGTGCCCATTGCTGAAAAGAAGAAGTAGGTTTAAGCATATCAACACCTTTAATGTGTCCCATGTCATACTCCATATCTTCCCTTACATCAACCAACAGAAAGTCTACTTGTCCTTCCTCTCTCGCTTCCAATAAAATTTGGAGCTCTTCTGAATTAATATCATTTTTTTCTAGTAAAGTCTGCATATTATAAATCTCCTGACATTAAATAGACGCATATTATAGTCAATCAATATTATAACTTCCTGTTAATATAAAAATATTTTTTACTTAACTATGTTCTGCTATATACTCAGGTGTACAAAAAATCTGACAATGACATACACCATTTTCAGGGATCTCTTTTTCTATGGCTGGTTTACATGGACAGATTCTGTCATCTGTGCTTTTAAACTTTCCTGGCTTCGACTCATCAGGTTCCACCATAAAACAAGGACAAAATCTTTTGCCATAAAGTAATTTATGACGTGCAAGTCCCATGATCACACCTTCATTCACATCTTCATTAGTATTATAGAGCCATCCTTGACTTTCGCATACTTTATCAGTGAATTGTTTTGTTTTTTCCAATTCTGTTTTAAACTCTTCTGAATTCATATCCAATTGTTGCATACTAAATATCCTTAATTTATCATTTTAATGGTGTAGTTATATCTTAAACTAAATTAATATATAATAAGAGGAATCACAAACTCGACCATAATATAAGGGGTATCATGCAAATAGATAACACCGTTTTAGCAAAACTTGAAAAACTTTCACACTTAAAGATCGATGACTCTAAAAAAGAGGAAGTCATAGAGCAGCTTTCAGGTATCTTGAATTATGTTGATAACCTTAATGAGCTTGATACTGAAGCATTGGACGCTTCTTTCTCTACGCTTGATGGCGGTACACCTTTAAGAGAAGATACACCAAGAAGTGCTAATAATATTGCAAAAGATATCTTATCTCATGCACCTCAGGCTAAAGATGACTTTTTCATCGTACCTGCGATCATCGAATAAGTTCATTTCATGTTAAAGATCTATGGTATTAAAAATTGTGACAGTGTCAGAAAAGCGATAAAATATCTTAAATCGCATAACATTGAATACGAATTTATAGATTTTCGTGAAACGCCTGTAGATCTAGACACCATTGTATCATGGTTAGAACATACAGATGTAAAAACCCTTTTCAACACAAGAGGTACTACCTACCGAACATTGAAAATCAAAGAACTTTCTCTCAATGATGAAGATAAGCAAATATGGCTTGCAAAAGAGAATATGCTCATCAAACGACCTGTTATTGAATTTGATAACAAGGTAATAGTTGGGTATAATGAGTCTCAATATCTAGAAAACATACACTAAATAAAGGAAAATCATGGCTGCTTTTGATATAAAAAAATTACTTCAGAGTGTTGTGACACATGGCGCATCAGATCTTCACCTCGTAAGTCGTACCGAACCGCAAATTAGACTTGACGGTGTACTAAAACCCGTAAATCTTCCGAAACTTACAGGAGATGATATCGAGGAAATGGCGTATTCGCTTATTACAGAAAAGCAAAAACAACATTTTGAAGAGAATGATGAACTTGACTTCGCACTTTTACTTCCTGGTATAGGACGTTTTAGAGCGAACTATTATCGTACATTAGGTGATACCGCGGCGGCTTTTAGGATCATTCCGATTGACGTACCTTCTTTAGATGATCTTGGTGCTCCAGACATTTATAAAAAACTGATCAAAAGAGAAAAAGGACTTATTCTTGTAACCGGACCAACGGGTTCAGGTAAATCAACGACTCTTGCAGCAATGCTCAACGAGATCAATCTTCACGAACAAAAACACATCGTTACCGTAGAAGATCCTGTGGAATTTATCCATCAGAATAAAAAATGTGTTTTCTCACATAGAGGTGTGGGTGAAGATACTTCTTCCTTTGCTATAGCACTCAAATATGCAATGCGTCAGGATCCAGACATCATACTTATCGGGGAAATGAGGGATAAAGAGACTATTGAAGCAGCGCTTACTGCGGCTGAAACAGGTCACCTGGTATTTGGTACACTGCATACGTCTTCTGCACCTGGAACCATTAACCGTATTATCGATGTCTTTACAGGAGATGAACAGCCACAAATTAGAGCCATGATCTCTTCATCATTGGTTGCTGTTATCGCACAGGCACTTCTTCCTAAACTGGGTGGAGGTCGTGTGGCTGCATCAGAGATCCTAATAACCAATCACGCAATCTCAAACCTTATTCGTGAAGATAAAGTACACCAGATCTATTCACAAATGCAACTTGGTCAAGAAGATTCAGGTATGCAAACACAAACACAGGCACTGCTTAAATTCCTTAGAGATGGCAAGATAAGTCGTGACACTGCTCTACAATATGCGAACAAACCAGCTGAACTTAATGGGAAAATGTAATCTACGTAAAAATATCTCTAAAAGCATTTTTAGAGATATATAGATACAATACGCAAAAAATAGTCAATAATTAAGGGATAAAATATGGAAAATTTTTCAATGATGGATTTCAATTACTTTGATGTCACTATATCTGCCATCATACTGATCTTGGGAATCAAAGGTTTTATGCAAGGCTTTATAAAAGAGATATTTGGTCTTCTTGGTCTTGTCGCGGGTGTATACTTTGCCTCTAGACTTTCTGACAAAGCCGCAGCATTTATTGATACAAATTTTTTACATTTGGAAAATCCATCATTGCTAAAACTCATTGGTTTCCTAGCTATTCTTATCATTATTTGGATGAGTGCTACTGCTCTTGGTTCTATATTGTCTAAACTTACCAGTCAGAGTGGTTTAAGTTTTCTCAATCGCCTATTTGGTTTCGTTGCAGGAGGAGGAAAATATTTTCTTATCTTTGCACTGATCGTAACCGCTTTATCAAATGTAACATTGGTAAAAGACAACTTAGAAAAATATGTCAATGACTCTATACTTTACCCATATCTAAAAGAAGCAGGATCATACCTTATCAATCTTGATCCAGCTGCTATGGGATTAACTATATCTGACAGCACAGAGGTTGTCAAAGAAGCTAATGCTTCAACTGATACAAATATTTCAGTAGAGACAAATACTTCAATTAGTGAAACCAATGCCTCTTCAGAAAAATAGGGTTTAATATGATTGCATACCCTCTGCTTTTAGAAGAATTTCAAACTCTTTTAAAAGAAAACTCACTGAAGTTCACTAAACAAAGAGAACTTGTACTCAAGTTCCTGTATGAGAATGATGGACACTTTACGCCAGAGGATATCTATACGTTACTTAAAGATCAATATCCAGATGTCAACATCGGTATCGCAACCGTATACCGTACACTTACTTTACTAGAAACATCACATATCGCCAGTTCTATCTCATTTGGGGTACAGGGGAAAAAATATGAGATTGGGCTCAAAAAGCACCATGACCATCTTATCTGCACCAAATGTGGTGCTATTATAGAGTTCTTCGATGAGACCATTGAAAAGAGACAAGAAGAGATAGCCAAAAAATTCAACTTTCAAATGACAGACCATACAATGAAGATCATCGGTCTTTGTGAAAAGTGCCAATAGCCAGAGTTACTCGCTAAAAAAATACATACATTAGATGAGGCTGTTTAATGAAACAGACTCAACACATTAAAGAAAAAGATCAATAACAGGAGACAGCTTGATATTTGAAAATCAATATATTCAAGAACGAATCAAAAAAACAGAGAAACTAAGAGAAGAAGGTATCAATCCCTACCCTAACCAAATACAAAAAGGAACTCCTTCTACACAATTTTTAGAACAGTGTGCTTATATCAAAGAGCAAGAGACTGATGAGAAAAAAGATGAGACCAAAACATACTCACTCACAGGTAGACTCAAGTTTATTCGTATCATGGGGAAAGCTGCTTTTGCAAAAATAGAAGATACAGAAGGTTTGGTTCAGATCTATTATAATAGGGATGAACTTCCAGAAGGTTTTTACAACAATGTAGCAAAGAAACTCTTTGAGGTCGGAGATATCATCGAAGCAACCGGGTATCCATTTGTTACCCAAACAGGTGAGCTTACCCTTCACTGTAAAGATATGAAAATCGTTTCCAAAGCTATCTCTCCACTGCCTGAAAAGTTCCATGGTCTACAAGATCATGAGATTAGATATAGACAACGTTACCTTGATATGATCATGAACCCTGATGTGAAAAAGAACTTTGTGATGAGATCCAAGATCGTTTCAATGGTAAGAAGATTTTTTGAAGAGAAATCATTTCTAGAGGTCGAAACCCCTATGATGCACCCTATCCCTGGTGGTGCAAATGCGAAACCATTTATCACACATCATAATGCTTTGGATGTAGAGCGTTATCTGCGTATTGCGCCGGAGCTTTACCTCAAACGTCTTATCGTTGGTGGGATGGAAGCAGTTTTTGAGATAAACAGAAACTTTAGAAATGAAGGAATGGATCAGACCCATAACCCTGAATTTACTATGATAGAGTTTTACTGGGCCTATAAAACCTATATCGAACTTATGGAGATCACTGAAGAGTTATTTGATTATCTCTTTGATAACCTTGGTCTTGAAAGAAAGCTACCTTATGGTGAAGTGGAGATAGATTTTGCAACACCATTTGCAAAAATACCGTACATCGAGTCACTCACAAGCATAGGTGGTGTACCAGCAGAGGTTGCGACAGATAAAGAAAAGGCATTGGCTTATCTTAAAGAACACAATGTCAAGGTGGCTCCTAATCTTACATTGGGTTACCTGCAAGCTGAACTATTTGATGAATTTGTTGAAGGGAAGCTCATTAACCCTACTTTTATCACAGATTTCCCTGTAGATATCTCACCACTTGCAAGAAGAAGTGATGACAATCCGGATATCGCTGAACGTTTTGAGCTTTTCATGGCTGGCAAAGAGATAGCCAACGGTTTCTCTGAACTTAATGACCCTATCGATCAATATGAGAGATTTAAGGGACAAGTGGATGCCAAGGAAGCTACAGGTGATGATGAAGCAATGCATATGGATACGGACTATGTAAAAGCGCTTAGCTACGGTATGACACCAACTGCTGGTGAGGGTATCGGTATAGACAGACTTGTAATGATGCTTACCAACCAACATAGTATCCGTGATGTACTTTTATTCCCTGCTATGAAGCCAGAGGTCCCAAGAGAAGAACTTGCACCTATCTGTGAAGTGGTGAACAAATGTAAAAAGTGTGGAAATGAAAATCCAGATGAACTTAAACCTGCTAAAAAAGGCAAAGGTATGTTCTGTATAGATGTAGCTGCCTGTAAAAAAAGAATACAAGAGAAGAGTTAAGACCTCTTACTTTACTTCTAAGTAGAGATGATATTCTGATACATTATGAAAATATCTCTACTATCTTTTCAATCTGTAAACCTGCCAACATAAAACAACGATCTATTTTATCTAAAACCAAAACATCTGTAGAAAATTCAACAAAAACATTATGATAAATCCTACTTTATAAACCATCATTTGATTACGCTTTATAAACGAACTGTTTTTATCAAAATATGGTTTTACCTTCTCTGGATTGTTTAGGTCATACTGCATTTCTGAATAATTTCTATAACGTTTATCTGTATCCGTATCTAAGGCCCTTAAAATTATACTATCAAGCCATGCAGGTATTTTAGGATTTATTTCACTTGGTGCTTTGACAGTTTTTTCGAAAGAAGGGTTTTGAAAAGGTTCAATCTCACCAAACGGAAACTTTTGTGTCAGTAGTTCATAAAGTGTTACGCCTATGGCATAGATTTCAGTTTGTTCATTTACAGGTTCTTGTTTGAACCGTTCCGGTGCCAGATATGAAGGTGTGCCTGCGCGTGTGATATTGGAATAGGCTTCAGTGATACTTCCAAAATCCACCATTTTAAATACCAACTTACCTTTACGTTCTGTCAATATGATATTTTCAGGTTTGATATCACCATGCACCAAGTCATGTTTCATCAGGTAATGTGACATCTTGAGCAAAAAACCGGCCAATTCAACACTAAGATCTACAGATAGTGTCTTTTTTTCATTGTAGTCTTTGAGTGTTTTACCTTCTATATAACTCATAATGTAGTAACGATGCGTACTGTTTTTTGGGACAACTGCTTTTGGAAAGAACCCAGCCTTAAGTCTACTTGCCATCCACACTTCTTTGACAAACAGATCAAGTATCATCTCATCATCCATAGCTTCGTATGGTATGAACTTTATGACATATTGCAGTCCTCGTTTTTCACAAAGCCAAGTACGTTCATTTTGTATGAGTGATTTGATTAGGGTATAGCCATCTACCACTTGACCTATTTTGTAATGCTCTTGTACAATTAGATCTCTTTGTTTGAGTCTAAATCTAGGATCAACTTCTTTGATCTCTATAACTACAGCAGTGGTATCATCTGGGAGATCATCTTTATGTCGTTTACTGGCTTTTTTTACCAAATATGAAGCACCCATTTGCATACCCGAGCCAAGTTCTTCTTCTGTGAGTTCATTGTATAGTCCATCACTGCAAAGGAGTATCTGGTCACGTGCTAAAAGATTGTTTTCAAAATAGTATGGGGCTACATTTTCTTCTAATCCTATGGCTGCCGTCAGTACATTTTCCATCCCCTCTTCATCCATAGAATGGTCATCTGAGAGTTGGGTAAATTGTACATCTTCATCAATTGTTCTATGTAGATAGATTCGACTATCTCCAACATTGGCGGCATAGAGTCTGTCACCTTCTATCACCACTAAGGCAAGTGTAGTGACCAGTTCTTCTCGTCCATATTCAGCCATGGATTCAAGATACAGTACTCTATTGATATTTTCTATAAAGTGTTTTATGGATTTCTCCATCGTCCAACTTTCAGGTCTGTTTTTAAGGGATCTTATTAAAAAGTTGGAAGTGTGTTTAGCTGCCTGAGCTCCTTGAAGTGCAGACCCCACGCCATCACATACTACAGCAACCGTGATATTTTCCATTACCTTGACTTCAAAAAAGTCATCTCCTTTGAGCTGAGTACCTTTTGCCAGAGTGAGTCCTGATGTTTCTATGTTTTGTTTTGACATAGTAAGCCTTACATATGAAATTATAGTAAACCCTATACAGCATGACAACGTTACTCCATACTGTATTGAAGAATAAAATTAAATGATCCCTCCGGATTTAATGCCCCATGTTGTTCTCCATCTTCTTTTTACTAAAGATACCCCAAATATAGCTATCAACACACTTATAGCAATCAACATGAACCCGATGGTATAATCACCAAACATCAATGTTGATGCACCAAGAACCTCTAAAATAGCAACGCCTCCAAGTGCGCCGGATGCTCCTATAATACCAGTCATGATACCAATATCTTTAGAAAACCTCTGCGGCACAAGTTGAAATATAGCTCCATTTGCCATACCAAGATTTGCCATGATAAGAAACATCACAATGATCGCAAACCAAAATGATAAAGCGATATATGCATTTATAAAGATAAGTATTGCAACACTTGAAAGGAAAATATAGAGTGATCTGATACCCCCGATCTTATCAGAAATGGCTCCACCTACAGGTCGAAGAAGAGCTCCGGCCATAATGCAGAATGCTGCAAAATAACCTGCAACAACATGAATATTCTCTTCTTTTAATACCTCTTCCCCAAATACTTCCATTTCATCAAAATACATAGCCATCAGATAGACTTTCATATACATTGCAAAGCCTACAAAAGCACCAAAACTAACCGCATAAAATAGATTGAACCACCATGTATCTTTATCTTTCAGTAATCTTATGTAGTCTGATATCCGTTTCGGTCTTGGTGTATACACCTCTTCGGGTGCGTCTTTTGCCATCAATGCATAAAGGATAAAGACGAATAAAGATAAAACTGCTGCCACTAAAAAAACTGCTTGCCATCCCCATATCTCAGCAATCTTAGGTGCAAAAAGAAAACCAAGCACAACCCCCATGTTCCCTATAGCTGCAATACCCAATACTACACCTTGTAGTCTTGGTGGATACCATTGCCCAGCCTGTGGTAAGGCTACCGCAAAAGATGCACCTGCAAAACCTAACCCGATACCTACAAACAACAACTCATCATATGAGATATGTTCGCCGAATAAAACCACATAAAATAAAGTAAATATTACTATAGCTTGTGCACCTAAAGCAGTTTTTTTAGCACCGATTTTACCCACTAAAAAGCCAAGTAATATACGTAACAATGCCCCTGAAAGTATAGGAACAGAAAGTAACTTTGCTATTTCGGAAGCTGTCAATAAAAATCCGTAAGAAGCAAAGGAATCAGTGATCTCTGTTGCAAGCGGACCAAGCATGGTCCATACCATAAAACTAAAATCAAAATATAAAAATGCAGCAAACAATGTAGAGGGGCTACCCTCTCCTTTTAATCTGTTTAAACCTATCATTTTTACTCCTTTAAGTTTAATGTTATAATTCAGTATAATCAAAACTATACAAATATTGACCATATCATTGATTAATATTTAAACATTATAATGTCTGACCGAAAATTTAAAAACGACATGATATTTATGCTATTTTTTTATGATACCAAAGACGTATGATGTTACTAGGTATAAATACTAGCGTTTATATAATACCGCCTGATTTTCTTTTAAGTAAAGATGTTCTCCTGCTCAATCAGGATAACATCTTTACTATTTTTTCAACTGGCTCTCCTGCCAAAACACGACTATCAAAACTTTCAAAACTTTCATTTTCCAATCGTTTATCTCTGTACAACAGCATTAGTTGCTTGACTTTCTGTTGAGCCATCTTCAGAGGTAGAGCTTTAAAAAGTTGTCGGGCCTCTTGCGCCTCTTTGGTTGCTTTTCCTCCAAGATAGATATGGACCCCATCTACCTTGTTACCCTCTTCATCTTTAGTTTTACATCCTTCAAAACCAATATCTGCGATACCATGAATACCACATCCCTTAGGACATGCACTCCAATACATTCTCACTTTCCCTCCTGCTATAGGAGCCTCTTTTTGTAAAAAATTTGCCATAGCAATCGCATCAGTCTTATTTGGGATAACACCAAACGCACATGTTGCTGTTCCTGCACAAGCAATTTGATGATTAAAGTAGGTATTATGATACCTACTGTATATATCAAATAGCATGCTTTCTTGAACCTGTTTGACTTTCTCATTTACAGTAATAATATACAGACTCTGTTCGACACTGAGACGGATCTTTCCATCCACACTTTTGGCAACTTTAGAAACCTCCATAAGATTACTTCCAGAAAATATGCCGCTGGGGATACTTAAATGAACTGCTTTAAATCCTTCTCCTAATTCAAAAATACCATACTCATTCAGTATATATTCCTCTGTTGCCAAGACCTCTCCACTGTTTTCAAATTCTAATTTACTGTAAAGTTTAATTACATCTACAAATGACTCCATACCTACAGCTTCAAGTAAGAAATGTAATCTATTCTTATTACGATTGTCTCTAAATCCATACTGCTTAAAAAGATTAGTCACCGCTTCAAATGTTTTTGCTACTTCTTCGGGCTTAATAAACAGTCCGGTATCCTTTGCTTGAATTCCAACACGTCCACCCAAATATAGATTAAATCCGATTTCCTTATTTTTTTGAGCCACAATAAAACAACAATCATGTCCATAGATATTACAGTCATTGATAGAGTTTCCTAAAATAGCTGTATTAAATTTTCTAGGCATTGTTCCTATCCACTCTTCTTTATGCATAAAGATCGATTGTAACTGGTCTATCAAGGGCTTCACATCTATAATATTGTTAGATCCCAATCCCTCAAATGCACTGGTTACAATATTTCTAAAATTGTCCACACCCGTTTGGAAAGTACTTAGACCTACACTCTCCAGCTCTTTTAGCACAATGCCCAAATTTTCGAGTTTGATATATCGTAATTCTATCTGTTGACGTGTTGTTATATCAATATAATCTTCACCATATTGTTTGGAAACTTCCCCAATTTTGGCTGCCTGTTCTATACTTAACTGACCTGCAGGGATACGAACACGCAACATAAACTTGCCATCTTTTTTTAAAAAAGCACCAAAACATTTTAAAAAATAACTGCTATCTTCATCATTAAGCTCATTTAAACCTGCTGTACATATCTCATCCAATTTTTGATAAACACTTAACGGTGTCTTGAGTTCTTTTATTTTCTCGATCTTATTTAGTTTTTTATTTCTAAGTTCAAAGGCTTCTTGTAATTTATGCATTGTTTTCTCCTAATAATGATCTATATTTAACGACATCCCCAAAGACAAGAATTGCCGGTCTAGCTATATCTTTAGCATCTAAGACCAATCTTTCTAACGTAGTGGTTACAATTTTTTGATTAGGTCTGCTTGCATTTGAGATGATGGCACAAGGTTTCTTCTTTGAAGTACCCAGCCTGCATGCTTCCTCTACGATCTCATTTACTCGGCTAAGTCCCATAAGTACGACGACTGTATGATTCTCTTTTCCCAGTAGTTCTACCCAGTCAAGATTGACACTGTTTCCTTGCAGGTGTGCAGAGACCACAGTAAATCCACTGGCATATCCTCTTGCTGTAATGGGAATATTTCCCATTAATGGTCCAGAGATAGATGAGCTTATACCTGGTACAACTTCCGTATTGATATTTGCACTGAAGAGATCTCTCAATTCTTCTGCACCCCGCCCAAAAACAAATGGATCACCACTTTTTAGTCTGGCGACTACTCTTCCCTTTTTTGCATGCTTGATGATCAATGCATTGATCTTCTCCTGAGATTTCGAATGATATCCCTTCTGTTTTCCTACATAGATCTTCTTTGTACTCTCAGGCACAAGCTGCATGATCTCATCACTGATAAGATGATCATAAAGCACTACATCTGCACGTTGAATGGTTTTTAAAGCTTTGAGTGTCAACAACTCCGGATCACCTATCCCACAACCGACTAAAAATACTTTTGCATGTTGTAAAGTCAATTCCTTTTGTGTCTGAACAATATCTATGATCCCTGATGCTCTCTCTTTTTGTTTTTGCTCTATGTATCCAGTGATATCTTCGGGAATAAGCCTCTCACACTCATCACGAAAATACTTGGCAGCTGTGGGGCTCGCTCCATTACTTGAAACAGCAATTTGTAGAGGTCTATTCTTCGTCAATGCCATAAAATAGAAATCACAAAGTTCAGGGACATCCACGACATTGAGAAAAATAGGATGGCTCTTTTTATATTTGACAAGTTTTTGTGCTACTTTTGGATCACCTGTTGCATCAATGATGATCTGCTCATCTTTGATATCTTTCAATTTGAAACATTTCTGCTTTATCTTGTCTGTAAGTTTTACGATCTTCTTGTTCAACTCTTCAGCAACAATACGAAAGTCTATGTTGTTATGTGACAACACCTCTGCTTTCTGTAAGGCGACATTACCTCCACCGATAAGAAGGATCTTATGATTTTTTAAAAGGATGGGTAGTGTACTATGCTTCATGATCAACCTTTTCAACTCTTACAGCACTATGATTGTAATCAGGCTGTAAAGAGACTTTATCTAACAGGTCATTTGTCAGATAATTCACTTCCCTGTTACTGATAGGAATAAAGATGTTTTTTTCATTGATCTTATTTGTCACATGTGCCTTTGTGACCAGTTCACCTCTTTTGGAGATCACCTTAATCTCATCTTGATCCTTGATCCCTAATCGATCTGCGTCATTGGGATGTATTTCACAAAAGTTAAGTTCTTTGTATTTTAGAAGAGTTAGAGGCAAATTCGTTTTAGTACCACTATGCCATTGATCACGTGTCCTACCTGTTAAGAGTATAAAAGGATAATCCAAAGAAGATTTTTCACTTAAAAGTTTGTTCTCCACAAAAAAGAGATTTGCTTTTTTATCATCTGTCAAGAAAGATGAAATTTTCTCTCCCCAAACAAATGGTTCATTATCCAAATTATCATAATCTGCCTCACTCATATCCATGTAGGAATTGAGTTTTGTCATCTCTTGATACTCTTCAAATATCTCTTTTGTATTTTTATAACTAAAAGCATTTTTATAACCCAGTTTTTGGGCGATCAATTGAAATATCTCCCAATCGGGTTTACAATCAATAGATGTACGTGTAAGTTTGACCTGTTTAGTAATACTTCTATCAAGGTTTGTCTGTGTACCCTCTTTTTCTCCCCATGGTGATGCAGGAAGCTGAATATGTGCAAACTTAGATGTTTCACTGTTATTATATGCATTGATCTCTATCACCAAAGGGATCTTTTGGATCAATGCTTCTACTCTATTTCTATGGGGAAGATGATACACTGGATCCGTATGAGAAATGATCAAAACATCCAAGTCTGCTTCCAACATTTGTGTCGCTGTGAGTCCTGGCTTATTGTCTATATTATCTGTTTTCCAAAACTTTGAGACCTTTTTGATACTCTGTTCATCAAAACCAAGATGTACAGCCAGCATCGTAGAGAGTCCGCCTACTTCCCTTCCTCCCATTGCATTAGGTTGTCCAGTAAGACTCAGTGGACCATTACCCTCTTTAAAAATACTTCCCATTAAAAGGTGTGTATTAAGCAGTGCAAGGTTTTTATCCACACCCTGAACAGATTGATTTAATCCCATAGTCCAGGCTGTAATGATGTTCTTACTGCTTGTATAAAGTGCAAAAAATGTTTCAAACTCTTCTTGTGTCAATCCTGTTCTCTTAAGCATTTTGGTCACAGGTACACGTTTAAACTTATTTTTTAACAGATCAAAATTATTGACATATTTGGAGACAAATGTTTTATCATATTTCTCTTCATCGATCAATCTTTTAGAAAGTAAATTAAAAAAGTCAATATCAGAACCTACTTTAATAGGCAAATATAGATCAGCTATCTTAGCTGTATCTGTTTGTCTTGGATCCAAAACAACAACCTTCAAACCCTCCTTTTTTGCTTTTTTGATCTGATTATGAAAAACGACATGTGCTTCAGCAGTATTCGCTCCTGCTAGGATAAGGAGATCTGATTTAAAAATGTCATTCATTCTCACAGGAACAAAGTCTGCACCTATTGCCTTTTTATACCCTACTACAGCACTAGCCATACAGGTACGACTGTTGGTGTCAACATTATTAGTACCTATAAACCCTTTTGCAAGTTTATTGGCTACATAATAATCCTCGGTCAGTAACTGACCCGAAAGATAAAAGCCAATTTTGTTTTTTGAAGATGCTTTGATTTTTTCTGCGATAGTATCCATCGCCTCTTCCCAAGAACATACATTATAGTTATTTTCAATACTCTCTCTCATATGTGGACGAAGTAGGCGTGTAGGTGTCTGCATACTTACCAGTTCAGATACACCCTTTGAACATACATTTCCCAGATTCGTAGGATAGGCTATATCGCCAATGAGCTTTTTCTCATCATACTCTAACCCACATCCGACACCACAGTATCCACAAACTGATTTCACCATTTTCTTACCTTATAATAATCATTTTCTTTCACATTATATATAGTATTTTATGTAAAATTAAGAATTACTTGATTAAAAATTAATCAATTATCTGTATAAATAAGCATATAAACTATGATACTATTTTGACATCAAAGCATTTTAATGTAAATTTAAAGGAGTAAAAATGTTAAAACAGGTTTTAAAAATAGGTTTAGGTCTTTCATTAGTTGCAACTGCAGTACTTGCAGAGCCGGAAAAAAAGAAATTAAAGATAGGCTTCATTGCATTGACTGACTGTGCACCCTTGGTCATAGCAAAAGAGAAAGGTTTTTTTAAAAAATATGGTTTAGATGTACATGTAGTAAAAGAAGGTGGTGGTTGGCCAGGGATCCAACAAAAAGTGATCTCTGGAGAGTATGACTTTTCACATGCTCTAGCGGGTATGCCTATTGCAGCAACACTTGGTATCAATGGAGACGCTCACCTGCAAGCACTCTTAAGTCTTGACTTTAACGGAAACGCGATCACTTATGGAAATAAGATCATTAATGAGATGAAAAAATATGGTTTGGATGCAACTACTAGGCCAGTAAGTGCAGATAGCCTCAAAAAATATATCGATGCTAAACACAAAGCAGAAGGAGACAGCTATAAGCCATTGAATTTTGGTATGGTACACCCTGTTTCAACACATAACTATGAACTTCGTTACTGGATGGCCTCAAGTGGTATCAAACCAGATCAAGATTGTACGATAAAACCTTTCCCTCCACCGACAATGCCTTCAAACCTTATTGCAGGTAACATTGAAGGATACTGTGTTGGTGAACCATGGAATTCAAGAATCGTACTTAAAGGTAAAGGTTCTGCACTTGTAACGAACTACGACATTTGGAACAATAATCCAGAAAAAGTTTTACAGGCAAGAGCTGATTTTGTTGAAAAGTACCCAGAAACCACTAAAGCTGTGATGAAGGCCGTGATCGAAGCGCAAATGTGGCTTGATGCATCTTGGGAAAACAGAGAAGAAGCAATCGGATATTTGGCGAAAAAGAATTATGTAAAAGCACCGAAAGATGTTCTTAGAAAATCTATGAGCGGTACATTCCTTTATACAAAAGGTGTAGACAGTTCCAACCCAATGTTTAATGTATTTGCGAACTATTATGCAGCGTATCCTTATTACTCACACGGTATGTGGTTCATCACACAAATGTATAGATGGGGTCAACTTGACAAACCTGTCAACATGAAAGAGACCATAGAAAAGGTTTACAGACCAGATCTATTTGCGCAAGTAGCAAAAGAAGTGGGGTACACACTACCGCCAAGTCCGTGGAAAAAAGATGGTGTTGATGAATACAATAAATTCATTGATGGAAAAGTTTGGGATCCAAATAAAGCGGTTGAATATATCTATGACTTCCAAGTAACAGACTCAAAAGTGAGTAAAGACGACTTACTTAAAGCAAATGACTGGACAGTAGAAACAATGCAGCCAGAATATGTTTGTCCTTATGGTCCTGCCGGATGTGCTGACCCTAAATATGTCACTAAAAAGTAGCTATACCATTTTCCCATCATTATGATGGGAATGCATTAAAATATTTTGTATTTACAAGTACCTAAAGACGATAATCTCCCTATCATAACTCCACTTGTCTCCTAACGGATTTAGGTACTTGTAAATGCAAACATAACGAAGGAGAACAACATACAATGAACAATGAACTTGCAAAGAAAATCATACTGCCTATCCTGGTTTTTATCGGAATCTTAGGTGTTTGGTCAAGTATAGCAAATAATGTAGAGGATTTTCCTACACCATACGGCACATATATTGCTGCTTTTGGGGGAGTCAATGCTGAAGGTGATGAGATCACCGGTGTATTGACCGATCCATTTTATATTGAAAATGAAGATGACAAAGGTCTTTTCTGGCAGATCTTAAACTCTCTTCAAAGGGTATTTTCCGGATTTGCTTTGGCTATTTTTGTCGGAGTTCCTTTAGGCCTGTTTATAGGTATGAGTAAAAATGCCCAATATGCTTTTGATCCATTTATACAGATCTTCAAGCCTGTATCACCACTGGCATGGTTACCGCTGTTACTTTTTATCTTCCAGGATATTAATCTGACAGCAATTTCAACGATTTTTGTCACCTCAATTTGGCCTATTATTATCAACACAGCGCTTGGTGTAAGAAGCGTCAGTGAAGATTATATGAATGTGGCTAAAGTATTGCGATTTACACCTATAGAGAAAATTAGACAAATTATTTTACCTGTAGCTGTTCCTTTTATCTTCACAGGTATGAGACTTTCACTGGGAATTGCATGGTTGGTTATCGTAGCCGCTGAGATGCTTACTGGTGGTATCGGTATAGGATTCTGGATCTGGGATGAGTATAACAACTTGAACTATTACAACATCATTATCGGTATCATTATCGTTGGATTGGTTGGATTTATCTTAGATCTTATCATGGGAAAAATTTCAGACTATTTTGATTATACAAAAACAGGGAGAGCTTAAAATGGGTAAACAAAAGTTTTTACATTTAGAAAATATTGAAAAAAGGTTTCCCATTCCAGGGAAAGAAGACTACATTGCAGTCACTGGTGTAGATCTAGAGATCAAGAAAAATGAGATCATCTCTATTATCGGACATAGTGGATGTGGTAAATCAACACTTCTCAATATGATCTCTGGTCTTGATAGGCAAACAGAAGGGAATATTTTTCTTAAAGGAAAAGAGATCAAAGGACCCGGAGCAGATAGAGCCGTGGTATTTCAAAACCACTCTTTACTCCCATGGTTGACAGTCTATCAGAACATTGAGATGGCAGTAAAAAAAGTAATGCCAGATCTCAGTAAAATTGAACGTAAAGAAAGAGTAGACATGTTCATTTCCATGGTAAACCTTGATCCTGCAGCAGACAAATTACCGGGTGAAATATCAGGTGGTATGAAGCAGCGTGTAGGTATTGCCAGAGCACTCTCTATCAAACCTGAAGTACTCTTAATGGATGAGCCATTTGGTGCTTTGGACTCTCTAACAAGAGCTAATTTACAAGAACACCTCATGAGAATTCAACAAAAAGTAGAAAATACCGTCATTATCATCACCCATGATGTCGATGAAGCGGTACTTCTCAGTGACAGGGTCATTATGATGACCAATGGACCAGAAGCAACGATCGGTGAAGTACTTGAAGTCAATCTAGAGAGGCCAAGAAATAGAGTTGAGCTCCAACATGACCCAGAATACATCAGATGTCGTGAAGCTATTTTAAGCTTTTTATATGAAAAATTTGCGAAAGAAGATGAATAACTTCTTCCTTCGCATCATGAAATAAAGTAAAGTGAACCCATAGTATATTTTTTACATATTATCTCTTTTCTAGTTCATAAAAAATACCTCCACACAGTATAAACTGCTTCTGCTTTCATCTTTTTCAAAACACTCATATATTTCATAACATTTTTAGAGAAAATTTGTTATAACTACACTAATTTAAACCACACAAGGAAAACCTATGAGTTATGCCATAGAAACATTTGACCCAGAAATTTTTGAAGCCATTGAGAATGAGAGAGAAAGACAAACAGATCACTTAGAGATGATCGCCTCTGAAAACTTTACTATCCCAGCTGTAATGGAAGCGATGGGTTCTGTATTTACAAACAAATATGCTGAGGGTTATCCATATAAAAGATACTATGGTGGATGTGAGTTTGCTGATATAGTAGAACAACTTGCTATCGACAGAGCCTGTGAACTTTTTGACTGTAATTATGCCAATGTTCAACCACACTCAGGATCTCAAGCAAATGGTGCTGTATATGCTGCACTTCTTAAAGCCGGAGATAAGATACTCGGAATGGACTTAAGCCACGGTGGTCACTTGACACATGGTTCTAAGCCAAGTTTCTCTGGAAAAAACTACTCATCTTTTACTTATGGTGTAGAACTCGACGGTCGTATCAACTATGATAGGGTACTTGAGATCGCTAAGATCGTACAGCCTAAGATCATCGTATGTGGTGCTTCTGCTTATGCAAGAGAGATAGACTTTAAAAAGTTTAGAGAGATCGCTGATGAAGTGGGTGCTATCCTTTTTGCAGATATCGCTCATATTGCCGGTTTGGTATGTGCGGGTGAACACCCTAGCCCATTCCCATATGCAGATGTAGTCACAACAACTACACATAAAACCCTTGCTGGACCCCGTGGTGGTATGATCATGACGAATGATGAAGATATTGCTAAAAAGATCAATTCAGCTATCTTCCCCGGACTCCAAGGTGGTCCACTTGTACATGTCATCGCTGCGAAAGCTGTCGGGTTCAAACATAACCTCAGTGATGCGTGGAAAGTATATGCTAAGCAAGTAAAAGCAAATGCTTCTAAACTTGCTGAAGTACTAGTTGCAAGAGGCTATGATGTCGTCTCTGGCGGAACAGACAACCACCTTGTACTTGTTTCATTTCTTGACAAAGATTTTTCTGGTAAAGATGCAGATGCTGCTCTTGGTACAGCAGGTATCACGGTAAACAAAAACACTGTTCCTGGTGAGACAAGAAGCCCATTTGTAACTTCAGGTGTACGTATCGGTTCTCCTGCACTTACAAGCAGAGGGATGAAAGAGAAAGAGTTTGAACTCATTGCAAACAAGATCGCTGATGTACTTGACAATGTCAATGACGCTGCACTACATGCAAGTATTAAAGAAGAGATGAAAATATTGGCGCAAGATTTTGTTATCTATGACAAATCTATCTACTAAAAAGGTCTAACAATAAAAGTTTTTGATCTTGATCTTTTTGATGACCACTATTACATCAAAAGAAATACGATTGTTGAACAAATACAATTTAACAATCGTACCTTTTATGCCAAATTTGAACGTATAAATGAACCGCTTACACCTCTGCTTCTTAAACAGCATCAAAACAGACAATACAGCATTGCCGTACCTTTACTCAAAGATAACCATACCAACTATCTTGTGATAGAGTATAAAGGCGAAGAGTACAAAAGGTTTCAACATCTCATCAAACACTTGTTTAAAAGTATGGATATCTCAGAGTATACTCTCTATCAAGGAAAAGATGTTGAACGTCTACAGGTATTTATAGCAGTAAAACAACTTACGTTAGAAGAGGCAGATACACAGCTTCAAATCCTCTCAAATGCACTCAAAGAAAAAATGACCAAGAATTGGAAGTGTTTACCCTCCATCGCGCTGCCAGAAGCCTATAACATCGTTAGTCTTCCTTACAATAAACTCTAAAATTCACTATAATATATATAAATATGATATAATCAATTCAAAATTATATCTGGAGATCTTTCCCCTATGCATGACCACAATCTTGATGACCTGATTATCGATAATATTGAACCTAAAAATAGTAAAGTAAAAAGTTTTTTAACCATTATCGCATTATTGATCGTTGTATTGATCGTTGCAATTGTACTCACTAAAATTTTACTCAAAACACCAAGTAATAACGATCTCATTTTTGAACAAAATACTGCAGAATTGATCGCGCCAGAATTAAAGCTTCAAGAGACAGCAAAGCCAACAGAAACAAAAAAAGAACCAGTACTTTCAAGCATCGTCGAGAGCAAAGCAAAACCGACAACATTAGAAATGGAGAAACCTGAAATCATTAAGGAACCGGCCGTAATTGTCAAAAAAGAACCAACACTTTCAAATATTATTGAACAAGAGATCAAAGCACCAGTTGTTGAGACAAAAAAACCTGCAATCGTTGAAGAACCTTCATCAGCTATAAAAGAAGCAAAAGATGCAGCCGATAAAGCATACTGGGAATCAGTACAAGAAAAGAGAAAGGCTGAAGAGAAAGCCAAAGAAGAAAAAACAGAAAAGCTTGTGAAAGAAACTGTCCCGGCTATAAAACCTGTTGAACCTAAAAAAGTAGAAATACCTGAGATAAAAAAACCTAAGCCAGTGGTTAAGCCTGTAGAAAAAGTTGTCGTACAAAAACCGGCTCAAATCCCTGTGGCTGCTAAACCAACGCCAAAGAGTGTCTCTACTAAAAAATACTATGTACAAGTAGGCTCTTTTAAAAAACAACCTAGTGCACGTTTTATATCTGTCATTAAGAACAATGGATTTACATATAGAATTATTAGATCCTCTGCTGATGGTACAAAAAAATTACTTATCGGACCTTATGAAGATAGAGCATCAGTCAATCGCGTACTTGGCCAAGTAAAAGATCGTATCAATAAACGTGCGTTTGTCGTAAAAAGGTAACCTAAGATGCATAAAACCATACTATTTGATCAACTTACCCCTGTTGCACTTTATGGAAAGATAAAAGAAATTTTTCCAAATGAAGTCACCATGCTTTTTGAAAGTGTTGTCAATACCAATGATGGCAACTTCTCTTTTATTACCATAGGTGCACAAGAGCGTCTGACTTACAAAGACAAAACAACCAAATATACTGTTCAAAGCGGTGAAACAAAAACATTGGATGAAGACCCGTTCAGTTTCCTAAAAAAATATTATCGATCTGTGGATAAAGCTGCCTATAAAGAAAAAGCTTTAGAAGTTGGCTTCTCTTTTGTAGATGGATTTATAGGCTTTATTGCTTATGATATGGTAAAAGTATTTGAACCTGTACTTGAAGAGAGTATGGATGATCTACTTGATCCACTCAACACACCAGATCTTGACCTTGTACGTCCTAAGATCATCATAGCCTATTCACACAAAAGTGCAAAACTTACAATGATTTTAAATGATGATTCTATGAAAGAGGGCATTACTTCTATTGAAGACATCTTAAACAATACTTGTACTCCTATGCCTCTTAAAGCTGTAAAACTTGAGGGAGAAGGCAGTTTCAGTATAGGTGAAGAACGTTTCAAAGAGCTGGTTGATGAATCTAAAGAAAATATACGTTCCGGAGATATTTTCCAAATACTTTTGGCCAACAGATACACACAAAAAGGAAAGATAGACCCCTTAAGTTTTTATAGAATATTACGTTCTAAAAACCCTTCACCTTATCTTTTCCTTCTTGACTATGAAGATTTTTCTATCTGCGGTTCTTCTCCGGAAGTCATGGTACGTCTTACAGAAGGAGAGATCCTTCTTCGTCCTATCGCTGGTACTCGAAAACGTGGCAAGAACCACCATAGAGACAGAGAGCTGGAACTTGAGATGCTAAATGATCCTAAAGAGTGTGCAGAGCACCTTATGCTTATAGATCTGGGGCGTAATGATGTCGGTCGTGTTGCACAAACAGGTACGGTCAAAGTGACCGATATGATGCGTGTAGAAAAATACTCCCACGTGATGCATATGGTATCCGATGTTGAAGCTATGCTGCAAGAAGACAAAGATATGTTTGACCTCTTTGCTGCTACATTTACAGCAGGTACAATGACTGGTGCACCTAAGATTGAAGCCATGAAACTCATCGCACAGTATGAAGGCTTGAAACGAGGATTCTACTCCGGTTCTGTGGGTTACTTCTCATTTGATGGAAACATGGACTCTGCAATCGCTATACGTACTTCACTCATCAAACCAGACAGCATTACTTTGCAAGCTGGTGCTGGTGTCGTTGCAGACTCCAAACCAGAATTAGAATACTTAGAAGTCAAGAACAAGTTAGGTGCACTGCTCTCTACATTGAAAGAAATGGAGACACTGTAAAGATGAGCAAAGTACTCTTTGCCATCTTTGGAAACCCTGTCTCGCACTCTAAATCCCCACTTATGCATAATCTCTCCTTTCAAGGATTGGATTTTGATGGTTGTTATGCACGTTACTTACTCGAAGATGGAGAAAAACTCAGGGAGACATTCTTCTCACTCAGTCTTAAAGGTATCAATATTACCGTACCGCATAAAGAACATGCCTATAATGCATGTGATGTATTGGACCCATTTGCCAAAAAAGTAGGTGCAGTCAATACTATTGTTGAAAAAGAGGGAAAACTCTATGGATACAATACCGATGCACCTGGTTTTTTAAAAGCTATCTCAGAATTTGAAAATATCAAAACCGTACTTTTTTTAGGTGCTGGAGGTACAGCGAAATCTACTTCAGTCATACTCAAAGAGGAAGGCTATGATGTTACTATCCTCAATCGAAGTGAAAGCAGATTGACCTACTTTAAAGAAAATGGCTTTCAAACCTATACTTTTGATGATTTTAAACCTCGATCTTATGATCTCGTCATCAATATGACATCAGCAGGACTTGAAGATGATTCACTCCCTTGTCCTTCCCAAATACTTGAACAGGTCATACCTACAGCAAAGGCTTGTGTAGATGTCATCTATGGAAAAGAGACACCTTTTTTAAAACTTGCAAAAACATATAAAAAACCAACAAAAGATGGAAGTGATATGCTACTCTACCAAGGTATCATCGCTTTTGAATATTTTACAGAACATACTTATACATTTGAGGAAATCAAAGAACATATGCAACAAGCATTTATACTATAGAGCTACGCTTTCATTTGACTTCAATTAACCTTTAGTCATTAGAATAAACGTATATAGACAACATATGAGGTAAGCCATGATTAATATTTTAATGATTGAGGATGATGCTGAATTTGCGGAATTACTCTCTGAATATCTTGCACAGTATGACATCAAAGTCACCAATTTTGAAGATCCCTACCTAGGACTTAGTGCCGGTGTTAAAAAATATGACTTACTTATACTGGACCTCACTCTTCCTGGTATGGATGGGCTGGAAGTCTGTCAGGAAGTAGTAGAAAAATACGATATCCCTATCATTATCTCTTCTGCACGTTCAGACATTAACGATAAAGTAGAAGGTTTTGCATTGGGTGCAGATGACTACCTCCCTAAACCTTATGATCCTAAAGAGATGTATGCACGTATCACCTCTCTTCTTAGACGTTATTCCAAATCAAATAATAGCGAGATCTCAGTACCACAAAGTGATTTTGAAATTAAAGGGGATACCATCTACTTTAAGGGTGAAGCACTTACTTTGACCCCGGCTGAATTTGAGGTACTCTCCTTGCTGGTAAAACATCAGGGTATTACCCAGTCACGCGAACAGATCATCAACACTTCAGGGACCATGAGCATAGACTCACAAGGAAAAAGTCTGGATGTCATCATCTCCAAAATACGTACAAAAATAGGAGACAACAAACGTATTCAAGCTGTACGCGGTGTTGGATATAAACTCGTATGATCATTACTTCACTACGCAGTAAAATAAGGGTGGTTTTCTCTGTCACTCTACTTTTACTGGGTACATTGTTTGTCTTTTCTATCAAATATGATCATGCGATGATCGAAGAAAGAAACATTGCACAAGAACAGGCAATCACGCACTATCTATACACGTATTATCTAAAACATGGAAAGATCGATGAAGCTTATCTTGATGCACAAAATGTTTCGCTCATTACCGATAAAGGAAGGGTCGTTCAGATAGAACGCTTCTTTAAAGAAAAAGGTAAACTTAAACGTTATGCTGTAGATACTTTCCGATTAAAGCGGATCATTATCATCAATAATGATCGATTTAAACTCATACTTGAAAATAAAAACAAACCGAAATTTCCACTTAAACGTGTGCTTATCTTCTCTACTGTATTTATTCTCATTGTACTCTTATATTTATGGATCATGAAAAGTCTCCTACCACTCTCTACACTTAAAAGCCAAATACAGACCTTTTCAAAAGGTGACTTGGATATAGAATGCAAAAGTGACAAAGAGGATGAGATAGCAGAGGTTGCAAATGAATTTGATCATGCAGTCACCATGATACGCGAGCTTTTACACTCCCGTCAACTCTTTTTACGTGCGATCATGCATGAACTTAAAACACCCATAGCTAAAGGGCGTCTTGTCAGTGAAATGCTTGAAGATGAGAAAAATAAAGCACGTATGCACAGTATTTTTGAAAGACTTAATCTTCTTATAGATGAATTTGCAAAAATTGAAAAGATCACTTCTAAAAACTTTGATCTCACGATCAAACCTTATAAAATGAGTGACCTGCTTGAAGCCAGTGAAGATATGCTTATGATAGAAAATCCAAAACGTCTTATTACAACAGAAATGAAAAAAGACTATAGTAAGGATGTTGACTTTGAGCTATTTACTCTAGTAGTGAAAAACCTACTTGATAACGGCATCAAATACAGTACAGATAAACATATCACAGTGATCATAGATGATGGTAAGTTACATATCATCAATAAAGGGGAAGAGCTCAAAGAGCCATTGGAGAATTATTTCAAACCTTTCCATACCTCTAAAAAAGGGTTAGGCTTGGGACTTTATATTGTTAAAAGTATTTTGGATATTCATCACATGGAGTTACACTACCAACATGAAGATGGAGAAAACATCTTCACGGTAGTATAGAATTATTCAAATTCTTTATCTGTACCTGAAAGCATAAATGCAAGTTCTAATGCCTGAGAAGCATTCAGTCTTGGATCACATTGTGTATGATAACGACTTGCCAGCCCTTCAGCAGTAATCGCACAAGAAGTACTTCCTGTACACTCTGTTACATCATTTCCAGTCATCTCTAAATGGATACCTGCGGCAACCGTTCCCATCTCATTATGGATAGCGATGAATTGCTCTACTTCAGAAAGAATGTTGTCAAAATCTCTGGTTTTGAATCCAGTTGAACTCTTTTCAACATTTCCATGCATAGGATCACACGACCACACAACATTCTTTCCTTCATCTCTTACACGCTTGAGTAGTTTAGGGAAGTACTCTCTGATCTTACTTGCACCCATACGAACGATAAGGTTCAATCTTCCCTCTTCATTGTTAGGATTCAATGCATCGATAAGCTCAATAAGTTCATCCTCTTCCATGCTTGGTCCCACTTTACAACCAATAGGGTTTTGGATTCCTCTAAAGTATTCGATATGTGCTTCTGTAAGATCTCTTGTTCTGTCACCTATCCATAACATATGTGCAGAGCAGTCATACCAGTCACCTGTTTCAGAGTCTTGTCTTGTCAATGCCTCTTCATAGTTTAGAAGCAATGCTTCGTGTGAAGTATAGAGTGTTGTTTGATGTAACTGAGGCATTGTATCACTGTTTAGTCCACACGCTGCCATAAAATTCATAGCATGGTCAATTTTAGTACTTAATTCATCATAACGTTTTCCAAGTGGATTGTCTTTGATAAAATCAAGGTTCCACTGGTGTACTTTGTTAAGATCTGCCAAACCGCCTCTTGAGAATGCACGCAAAAGATTCACTGTAGCTGCAGACTGATTATATGCTTTAATCATATTTTTAGGATTAGGTACTCTCGCCTCTTCAGTAAATTCAATACCGTTAATAATATCTCCACGGTAACTTGGCAAACTTACACCATCGATCTCTTCAAAATCAGAAGATCTCGGTTTTGCAAATTGTCCGGCGATACGGCCTACTTTTACCACTGGCTTACCTGTACCATACATCAAAACCATATTCATTTGAAGCATCAGCTTAAAAAGGTTCTTTATATTTTTCGCATTAAAGTCAGAGAAGCTTTCTGCACAATCTCCACCTTGGAGTAAAAATGCTTCACCTCTTCCTGCTGCAGCCAACTTCTCTTTCAAATTTCTTGCCTCACCAGCAAAAATAAGTGGTGGGTATGAACTTAAATCTTCTTCTACTTTTTTAAGAAGTTCTTGGTCTTGGTATGTTGGTTGTTGCTTTATAGGAAACGCTCTCCAGCTACTTGGTGTCCAACTCATAGTTTATCCTTAGATATTGGGCATAACATTTATTGGCCCAAAAAAATTAATTCATGATTATAGCTTAAAAAATTTGAAAATAATAGTAAAGGAAATGCCTTTAGCAGAAATAGTTTAAAATTTGTTGTCGATTTGTAATAAAAAATGAAAAAATGCATCATTTCTCATACTGAAGTCCTCATATTAAAAAATGAAGTCCGTGATTTAGGGCTTTATGAAAAATGTTACTTTTTGAGTTATTCACATATGTGAAAGAGGAGTGAATAACTCCTCTGTATAATTAAAATAAGTTTTACTTTTTTACAACAAAAGTGACAAAGTTTGCCCATTGAAATACAGTAGAAATATTTTGAAATCCAGCATCTCTACACATCTGTATGTTCTCTTTTATGCTAAAAGGAATGAGTACATTTTCCAAAGCCTCACGCTTCTGTGCTATCTCATATTCGCTGTATCCCTGCTCTTTTTTATACTCATAATAAATATCTATGAGCTCTTTGTCAAGCTTCTTGTCTTCAAAGACCACTTTCTCAGAAAAGATAAAAACTCCATCATAGTTCAATCCATCATAAAGCTTCTTTACAAGCTCTACACGCTGCATAGGCCGGATGAACTGCAAGGTATAGTTTGCAACAATAATATCTTCTTGATCGTAGTCATATGTCAACATGTCTGCCAATTCCAATTCTATATTTGCACCAAATGCCTGACATTTTTGTTCTGCTCTGTCTAACATTGCTTGAGAGTTATCTAAGCCTTTGAGTTTCATGTTGACATCCATCTTACTGTGTAGATCTAGTAAAAACTTTGCTGTAGAAGAGCCAAGATCAAGTACTTTTTTTTCCTCTTCCTGTTCTGAGAGTATCAAAGAGATGACCAGCTTTCGTACCTCATCATAAAAAGGTACAGAACGGGTTAACATATCATCAAAAACAGAAGCCACTGCTTCATCAAATTCAAACTTTTTATCTATGGGTTTATTAAATACTTTATCTTTCATGTCGTCATTTTATCATAAGTTCCATCACTCCTGACCTATAAAATCCTGCATGCTCTTATAGTAACTGCTATCTGAGGAGATATCGATATGCCCTCTATTCTTAATTGTAATGACCTCTAAAAGTGCTGTATCAAATGCATCTATCAGCTGATGCGTACGTTCTTTCTCGATCACAGTGTCATTCTCTGCCATAATAATCAATGTTTTGGCTTTAATATCCTTGACCATGCTGATTGCATTATACTCATCATGAAGCAGGCTTGAGATGGGAAAGAGGGGGTACATTCCCTTTGCAACATTAACGATACTGTCATAGGGCGTAATGAGTGCCAGTTTAGAGACTTCTCTATGTGCTGCAACATACACGGCAATGCCCGAACCTAAGCTTCGACCTCCGATAGAGATACTCTCATACTTGGATCTGATAGCATCATAAAGTTTCAGTGCATCACTGTAAAGTCCTTCTTCGCTAGGGTCACCTGTACTTCTGCCATATCCTCTGTAATCCATGAGATATACAGTGAAGGCAGGAAATTGTCTGGCGATCTCATCACTGCTTCGTGCCATAGATTCTGCATTCCCTCCAAAATAGATTATCGCATCCTGGTTACCCTCATTCAAGACAATGAAATTGATAGACTCACCCTCATTTTGAAGTGTCATCTCTGGATGCTCTGTGGGGAGTATGGGTGTAGGGAAATAGAGTAAAGACCTTTGATTGATATAAAGGAACAATCCACTCCCCACATATCCTAAAAGCAGTAAGATACTTATCTTTCTGAGTATTTGTTTCATGCCAATAGCTTTTTTGCCGTTCCAATATCATATTGAATTTGTGCCTTAAGTCCATCCAAACTGTCGAACTTTTGATTGGTACGCATAAAGTCCACAAATTCCAACATTACCATTCCTTCAACTTCACCGATCTCTTTATCTAAGACATGCGTCTCTACAGCATATGAGTCATCTGTTGTGACACGGCGTCCCAAAAAGCTTACAGAACTATGCCATGTATCATCTATCAGTGTACGTGTCGCATAGACACCCTCCAATGGGAGTTGATACTCTTTTACCTTTAAGTTGATTGTAGGGACCAACTCTTTTTTACCCAGTCCTTGCCCCCGTACCACTTCACCTTCAATACAATATCTTCTTCCCAACAACTTATTTGCCATAGATACTTTACCCTCACGAAGATATACTTTGATCGTACGAGAGTGGATAGGTATCTCTTCATGACTCACTTCATCTATGATCACGATCTCTTTATCACAAATGTTTGCAAGCATTTGTGCATTACCGGATTTACCTTTACCAAAATGGAAATCATACCCTACAACGATCGTTTTAAGTGCAGGAAAATCAGCCTCCAGTCTATGTACAAACTCTTGAGGTGTCAACGATTTGATCTTATCAAAATGGTAAAAACAACATACTTTAGAAGTGAATAATGAACGTTTATATCCTGGTGTCAGATAACCGCCATTTCTTTCGATGATCACCAACGCATCCGATTTGTCTATGAGGGTTCGATGCCCGGTATGTATGCCATCAAATGACCCTATGGCAATACTTTTGATCTCATTACTTAGCTGCAAATCTATTTCTCCATTTTGATAAAATGATAAAGATATTCTTGATTACCCTCTTTACCTTGAACTTGTGAAAGCGCCTGATATTTAAGTGCCCATCCTAATTTTACTGCTTGCGCTTCAAACTCCTCTTTTCGTCTGGCTATAGCATCAAGATCCTGTACAACACCTCTGCTGTCACGCTTTACCTCTTTTCCCACTTCAAACTGTGGTTTATAGAGTATAACAATATCTGTGCCCTCTTGTGAAAGTCTATTGATATCATCAGTGATCTGCAGTACAGAAATGAAAGAGACGTCACAAGTGATCAATTCAAAAGCATCATCACTCTGAAATTCACGTATATCTGTCTCTTCATGCAGTGAGAGTTTTTCATGGTCACGAAGAGAAATATGCAGCTGGTCTTTTCCGACATCGACACAAGAGAGTGTTGCGACATCATTTTCAAGTACGATCTGGGCGAATCCACCTGTACTCGAACCGATATCCAAAGCTCTTTTACCTTTGATCTGCATAGGGTGTTCACTCAAAAAGTTCTCTAACTTTCGGGCTGCACGGCTGACATAGAACTTTTCATCTTCCACATCCACAGAAGAGTTTTCATCTATCTTGGCTGATGCTTTTGTTACTTTTCCGTCTACTTTGACCTTACCCGCCTTTATCGCATCATTTGCACGATTACGGCTTTCAAAGTAACCCTCTTCAACCAAGTATTTATCTAATCTCATTTTTTCTCTACCTCTCAAACACTCTAAAGTGATCTACTATTTTATAACGTCTCAGGACATCTTCCTCTTTAGCTCCAGAGTTAATGTTATGTATGATCAATGGTTCCCCATGAGCATTTCTCTTATCTGAACAGATACCGATATGGTCCAGACTCTTTCCGTTCCTTGCTTTGAGCTTCCAAACCACGATATCTCCAGGCTTGAAGCTGTCATTGACCCTATATCCACGAGAGATAAGGTAGCTCTGAATATTCTTCACCCTTCTATGGTCAATATTTGGATCTAGTTTATCCGTATAGTAGAGTCCTTTGTAACGATTTGGAAACTTCTTTTTATCTTCATAAATACGTTCCTGAAGATCAATATCCATACCTCTAAATGCACGTACCACTACATCAGTACAAACTCCCTTGGAGATCGGGATATCACCCATAGGGTATTTAATATACCTATATTCAGGATTGTAAGTGAGGGTCACACCTACCTGAGCACGTGAGGATTGAATGAAAGTATCAATATTTCCAGAGAAAAGCCAGGTACTCCATACTAAAAACAGGACTATACATTTTAGTTTCACCCTACTAACTCTCTCATCTCATTTTCAGTAAGGGTACTTACACCCAAACTCTCAGCTTTTGTTAACTTAGATCCTGCATCGTCACCATAAATCACAAAATCCGTTTTTTTACTCACCGAACCGCTTACCTTCGCACCAAGTTTTTCAAGCATTTCTTTAATGATACCACGACTAACAGACATACTTCCGGTCAACACTACTGTTTTATCTTTAAATGGGTTTTCTTCCGCTACTATTTTCTCTTCCACAGTAGGCTGTATTTCTTCAAATAGTTTTAAAACAAAATCGTAATTGACACGCATGAATTCCAGTAGGGAGTTTGCCATCTCTTCACCAATACCATCCAAAGCAACCACTTCTTCAAAAGTGACATCTACCACACCCAAGCCAAACTCTAAGGCCAACGACTTACTCGCCACTTCTCCAATATGCTCGATACCCATAGCAGAAATGAGTCTATAAAGCGGTACACCTTTTGTCGCAGCTATGGCGTCAAGAAGGTTTTGTATACGCTTCGCTTTGAAACCTTCCATCCCCTCTAGATCTTCAAATTTCAAATGATAAAGTCCTAAGATATCATCTATTTTGTGTTCTTTAACCAGTATCTCAACGATTTTGGAGCCAAGTCCATCTATGTTCATGCAGCCTTTTTTGGCAAAGTGAATGATAGAGTTGACTACTCTGTCCGGACAGTCCAGGTTTTGACATTTAATAAGCGTACCCTCATCGAGTAGTTCACTTTGACAGGTCGGACATGCGGTTGGTCTTGCTATAGCCAATTCTGATCCATCACGTCTATCATCCAACACTTTAGTGATCTTAGGAATA
The DNA here is from genome assembly GCF_049668085.1 of Sulfurovum sp. Taxonomy (GTDB): domain Bacteria; phylum Campylobacterota; class Campylobacteria; order Campylobacterales; family Sulfurovaceae; genus Sulfurovum. Next base: position 71,774 of record NZ_JBATIY010000116.1, read on the forward strand.
ACATCACCTGAACGGATGAGTATGACGCTGTCACCTACCATCAGACCTTTACGTTCAATCTCATCAAAATTATGCAAGGTAGCACGGCTTATGATGGCACCATCTACTTCTACAGGTTCTACTTCAGCTACAGGGGTAATGACACCCGTTCGTCCAACTTGTAGCGTTATGGCATTGACCTTAGTCACTTTTTCTACTGCAGGAAATTTGTATGCACACATCCACTTTGGTACTTTGACTGTGTATCCAAGGTCCTCTTGCTTACTGACATCATCCACTTTAATGACCATCCCATCCATCATCATAGGTATTTGATTACGTAAAGAGATAAGATCCTGATAAAAGGTTTCTATCTCTTCTATACTGTTGCACTCCTGTGCATGAGGAGGTTCCAGGAAACCTAACTCATAGACAAGATCCATCTTTTGGGAAAGTTTTGTCTGAGTAAGTGTATTTTCACCTAAACCCCAAGGGTAAAAGACCAACCTTCGTTTGGCTGTAACAGAAGAATCCAACTGTCTTAGGCTTCCTGCCGCAGCATTACGTGGATTTGCAAAAACCTGTTCACCTTTTTCAAGTCTCTCTTTGTTTATAATCTCAAAATCATCTTTACGGATGACCACTTCACCACGTATCTCTATTTGTCCCCCATAGTCGATGCTTAACGGTACAGAACGAATGGTACGTACATTATCGGTTACCTCTTCACCCACAACACCATCCCCACGCGTAATAGCACGTACCAACTTACCATTTTCGTACAGCAGGTTCATACTTGCACCATCAAATTTAGGTTCACAGAAGTAGACACATTCACCTACATTCTTGACTGTTCTGTCCAACCACTCCTGAACCTCATCTGTCGTAAATACATCTTCCATACTCCACATACGTTTGATATGCTTTGCCTTGGAAAACTCATCACGCACAACACCACCTACACGTTTTGTAGGAGAGTCTTCTGCCACTTGTGCAGGGTTGGCTCTTTCATGGTCTAACACTTCATGGTAAAGTTTGTCATACTCTTCATCCGTGGCTATTGGATTATCTTCAACATAATAAGCCTGTGCCCATTTTTTGAGGATATTGATTTTTTCTTGGTATTGTTCGTTTGTCATTTTTTATAGATTACTTTCTCTTTTTTTCCATCAAACTTCGGCATGGTATGCAGGATATACACATCTAAAAAGGCTTTTGCTCTGGCTAAATATTCTCTTGCTTTCATTCTATAGGCTGCAGCTGTACCTGGGATATCTTTTGCCATAAAACCTATGACCTTTTGTCCTTTGGCTTTGGCTATGAACAACGCTCTCTCAAGATGAAATTTCTGTGAAACAATTATATAGTCTTTTAGGTCAAAAATCGCTTCAGCCCTCACCAGTGAATCCAGGGTTCTTACTCCTAAAGGGTCAAGGGTAATATATTGACTTGGAATCCCTGCTTTTATAAGATCTTTTTGCATCTTTCCTGTCTCATTATAATACTTTGTACTATGATCTCCGGATACAACAATGGCTTTCACTTTACCCGATTTAAAAAGTTTTACTGCAGCACGAATACGATAGGTATAAAAATAATTTTGACCACCACCGATCATATATTTAGCTGTACCCAACACCAAAGCAGCTTGTTTTGCCGGGACTTTGCTGATATCCTGATACATATCAGCTTTTGCCTGTTTTGAAATGTATACATTTATGACCAAAAGCCCTATGATGATGAACAGCACGATCAAAAAGATCCATTTTACGATGCGCATCAAAACCTTACAGTAACGCTTTCAAAATGCTTAGAGCCTGTTGATGTTCAGCCACATCATGACAACGTACGATCGAAGCCCCGTTTTCAACTGCTTTCAAATGGATAGCTAAAGTTCCAGGTAAGCGTTCTTCCGTTGTACTAGCAATGATCTTATCTATCATTGATTTTCGACTTGCACCTACTAATACTTCACAGCCAAATACTTTAAAATGTGCCATGTTTTTGATCAGCGTGATATTGTGTTCCAACGTTTTACCAAAACCTATGCCTACATCTAAAATGATATTTTCTCTGCTTAACCCCAATGCTTCACATTTACTGATGCGCTCTTCAAAGAAGTCGCTGACCTCAACCATCACATCATCATAGCTTGGGTCTTTCTGCATGGTTTGTGGTGTGCCTTGCATATGCATGATACAGAGTTTAGCGTCGTGTTTCACTGCAAGTTTGATAATAGCCTTATCACTTGCACCTGTAATATCATTGATGAGACTAAATCTGCTGTTAAGTGCATACTCTATGACGTCCGGCGTGTAGCTGTCTACAGAGAAAACAGCTTTTTCATACAATTTTTCAGACTTAATAATGTCACATATAGGCTTGATACGTGCCAACTCTTCTTCTGCACTCACTGCATCCGCACCCGGACGGGATGACACAGCTCCTATATCAATAATACTTGCACCACTCTCTATCATGTTCTGGATCTGCGTAATGGCATCTTCCGCCTTAAATCTGCTTCCGGCAAAAAAACTGTCATCATTGGCATTGATCACACCCATGATCTGAGTAGGATAGGTTTTGACAGAAAGAAATTTCTTAAGCTCTGCAGCAACTGTTTTAAGTCCAAAAGGTTGTGCCAACTCTTTCTTGGAGAGGAGTTCCATATGTTTTCTAGTCCCTATAAGAATACAGTCATAGGTAGGTTTTTCACAAAGGATGACACCGCTAGGTACGGCAAGTTCTGCACCAATGCTCAAGGCATCTTGTTTAAGTATGTTGGCTGCAGGTGTTTTAAGATCTTTCATAAAAAAGTAGAGCAACTCCATCTTCTTTGCCATAATACCAACACCACCACTCTCTACGTTTAGTGCTTTAAGCGCTGCTTTTTTATCTGAAATATGTCCAAGTTGATATAGTTTCATAGCACTTCCTATAGGTTAATCGTATATTTTACCGTTTTTTTCGAGCCAGTAGTTTCAAAAGTAAAGTATTCAGTACAAACTGAGGCGGTGAGCCCACATCTAGTGCGATAAAAGCATTTGAAAAGAGTGTCAATGTCTTTTCATCCAAATCATAACTTTGTGAATGTATTGCCTCTTTACTGATACGTTCGATCAGCAGTTTCATCGCTTTGGCATCGGTACGTTTATGGGTCTGTACAAAATCATATACTGTAGCTAAAGAGAGTTGTTTTAGATCCAGTCCAAGATCTACCTCTTCCACTTTTTCTGATAAGATGGTGACAGGAAGGCGTGATTTGATAGTTGGTAAAATTGCAGATTTACTCTCTGAGATAAGAATAAACACTTTATTTTCGGGAGGCTCTTCTATAATCTTCAGAAGTTTGTTTTGTACAAATATAGAAAATTGTGTTGCCGCTAGAATAATAATGTTTTGCTCTTCACTTGCCAAATAGGCTTTTTCAATAACCAATTGAGCATCTTTTACTGAAAATATCTCTTTTTCTGTAGGAATGCGATGCACCTTATATTGACTGGACTCATTTTCTTTACCCGTACTCATTTTCTCCGCTATACTGGGTGAAACTATTTCTATGATGGATTCATGAATACGGAGTTTTTCAAGCTCTAAAATCGTATTTTCAATCTGTGCAGTGATAATAACCTGACTGACTAGTCTCATGATTCTAAGTCTAAGTCCCCGAATAATGCCGCGGAGAGTGTGTTGTCAAAAAGCTTAAAAAGCTGTAGGAGTTTAATATCCAATAAAGTATCTGAACTGCGGAATGCAAAACTGTCTTGTACCTCTTCATCCATTACCCATAAAAAACTATTTTCATTTCTGTACACAAGTTTTGTAAAAGGATGATCACCTTTACCGATATACCAAATATAATATCCGTTAGGATAAGAGATATCCAACATATCTTCCAGAAGTTGTAGGTCTTGTGACGACTTCATCATTTGAAGCTGGGGGAAACAACTTGAGAGGCAGTAGAAAGGCAACAGTGGCCTATTTTTTTTCAGATCATTGACATTCTTTAAAATATATTTACCAAACCACTCATATGTTTCATCGGTAATAATAAGCGCAGTCTTCCCTTCAATACTTTGGCTAACAGCACTCTTTACCAAAGGTGCCCACTCATAACGGTACTCTTCCATCCATGAAAAAGAGGACTCTTCCTCACGTATGGTCTGTAGTGTCCATTTTAAGAGCTGCTGCATTATTCTACTTGTCTAACTCAAATGCTTCATGAAGTGCACGGATAGCAAGCTCACCATACTTCTCATCTATCACCATAGAGACCTTGATCTCAGAGGTAGATATAATCTGTATATTAATGTTACTCTCTGCAAGCACAGTAAAAGCTTTAGCTGCAACACCAGAGTGTGACTTCATCCCTACACCTACTACAGATACTTTACATACATGCTCATCAAAATCCATTCCTTGGATATCATGATCAAAACTTTCCATCAACTTTTTGGCATTTTCATGTTCACTTTGAGGTACGGTAAACCCAAGGTTCGTTGAACCGTCTGTACCCATATTCTGAATGATCATATCTACATTGATATTCGCTTCTGCCAACATTGTAAAAATCTCTGCTGCGATCCCTGGTCTATCCGAAACACCTCTAAGTGTTACCCTTGCTTGGTTTTTGTCAAGGACAACACCACTTACTAATACTTCTTCCATACTGTTGCTCTCCTTTGTGATAAGCGTACCTTCATTGTCGCTAAAACTGCTTTTAGCGTACAGTTTTACATTAAGTTTTTTTGCCAATTCTACTGAACGGTTTTGTAATACCTTAGCTCCCAATGATGAAAGTTCCAACATCTCATCATAAGAGATAGTTTCAAGCTTCTTTGCATTAGGTTCAATGCGTGGGTCTGTCGTATAAATACCATCTACATCCGAATAAATCTCACACTGGTCTGCCTCTAGTGCTCCTGCCAATGCAACAGCAGAGAGGTCTGAACCGCCGCGTCCAAGTGTTGTGACTGAACCATGTTTATTGATGCCCTGGAAACCTGCTACGATAACGATCTTACCCTCATCTATAGCATTATGCATTGCAGTAGGATCTATGGTTTCTATACGTGCATAGGTATGTGAATCATCTGTGACAATACCTGCTTGACGTCCTGTCATTGCTACTGCATCATAGCCTTTTGATTGCAAAGCGATAGAAAGTAGTGCTGCAGTCACACGTTCACCAGAACTAAGCAGCATATCCATCTCTTTTTTTGCAGGGTTTTTGTCAAAATGTTCTGCGTAGCCTATGAGTTTATTGGTTTCACCACTCATTGCAGAAACAACCACGACAATATCATGCCCTTCATCTCTTGCCTTTGCTACACGATTGGCCACATTTTCGATACGATCCAATCCCCCAACACTTGTACCACCGTATTTATGTACAACTAACATCTATATTAAACCTTCTTCTATAAAATAGTCGATCACTCTACGATACACTTTACGTTTAAAGTAGGTCACCTTTTTAAATAAATCTTCATACTCTACAAACTCATACTCTTCAAACTCAGGTATATCATACGCTTGTAAATTTATTACCGCGGTCTCTTTGAGACGAACTAAAAAATATTTCTGTGTTTGCCCGTCAAAAGGGTATGTTTTCCCACGCGATTTTTTTGGAAAGTCATAAGAGATCCATTCAGGAAACTCTCCTAACACCTCTACATGATCGCAACCTATCTCTTCCAGTAATTCCCTTCTTAAAGCATCCCTAGGTGTTTCACCTTCATCGATACCCCCTTGAGGGAATTGCCACGCATTTCTGATATCACTTCGATGTGCAACAAAAAATTCACACTTATCTGGATATTTGGAAGAGAGTATCACAGCTGCAACATTTGGCCTATAGCTCTTTTTCTTTTGCATACTTTTACTCATTTCACTGCTTATTGAATAGGAAGTCATAAGATGAATTCTTATGTCGTTTCAACACTATGCCTTTCATAAAAAACAGGCTTCAGAGACAGGTCTCTTTTGATAATCAGTGTCAAACAGTATTTTTACTCTAAATCTATTAAAGTTTATCTATACATTCCTAATTTTCTGATATTATTCTATCTAAAATGCGGTTACAAACATTTGAAAAATATTCAAAAAGAGAGAAAACTATTTGCTAATTTATCTTCATGTTCCCTACTGTGATTCCAAGTGTCACTACTGCAGCTTTAACACTTATGTCGATAAATTTGAGACGCAATCTCAATATATGGAAGCACTCTATCAACAACTCTCTTTCGAATTGGGCCGATTTGATGTAAAACCGAAAAGTGTAGAAACACTTTTTATTGGCGGAGGCACACCCTCTACAGTCAGTCCTGAAATCTATGCGCCTATTTTTGAACTTCTGTATCCTTATCTAAAAGAGAATGCTGAGATCACAACTGAAGCAAACCCAAATTCTGCAACACAAGAGTGGCTGGAAGGCATGAAAGACCTTGGTGTCAATCGTGTCAGTTTTGGGGTACAGAGTTTTAACGCACAAAAATTGAAAGACTTGAACCGGGCACATAATCCACAACAAGCAAAAGATGCCATACATCATGCCAAAACACTTGGATTTGAGCATCTTTCTTTAGACTTGATCTATAACTACCAAGGTGACAGTAGAACATTGCTTCTACACGATATAGAAGAAGCCTTTTCACTACCTATCGACCATATATCTGCATATGAACTCACCATAGAAGACGGTACAAAATTTTCAAGTACACCTGAGGTAAGACAAGAAAATGAAGATCTTGCATTCTTTGTCACAGACGAAATAGAAAAACGGGGATTCAAGGCCTATGAGATCTCAAATTTCGGTACCTACCAAAGCAGACACAATAAAGGTTACTGGGAACTTAAAAACTACATAGGTGCTGGAGCAGGTGCAGTGGGATTCTTGAACGATAGACGTTATTATCCACAAACAGATATTGAATCTTATGTGGCAAATCCGCTCAACATTACAGAAGAACCATTATCAGCGGATGAATTACTGACAGAAAAGATCTTTTTGGGTTTACGCAGTACTGTAGGGGTCCAAAAATCCCTTCTATCACAGAAGATGATACAAAAAGCAAATAACCTTTGTGAAAAAAAGAAACTTCAATGCAATGATACACATTACTATAATGATAATTTCTTCTTGAGTGATGAACTCGCGCTCTACATTTTAGGATAATTTGATAAAATACAACAATTAAACTACAAGGCATACTATGTTTGGCATCGGATTTACCGAGTTACTTCTTATTTCTATCATTGCTATACTCTTTTTGGGGCCAGATAAGTTACCTTCAGCGATGATAGAGATCGCGAAATTTATCAAAAGCGTTAAAAAGACCGTAGGTGAAGCAAAACATTCCCTTGAAGAAGAGATGAAGATCGCAGATCTCAAAGAAGAAGCACTCAGCTATAAAAAACAACTTGATGATGCGACCAATGAACTCAAGAACTTTAAAAATATAGACTTTGATGATTTTGATGATGTGACCTATGATGAAGAAATTTCAAAAAAATCATCTAAATCCCTTGCAAAAGCCTCGATGTCAGACGACTCGGTGAAAGATAAAGAGTCAGCTGAAGAAGACGTTGTTGCAACGCAGATAGAGGCAAAGAATGAAACGGTGACATTCAAAAAAACACCAAAAAAGAAAAAGAAAAAAGAAGCAGCTGATGAAACTACAGACAGCCCGAAAGATGATGCATAATGTTTAGTGAACTTAGACCCCATCTCGTTGAATTACGAAAAAGACTTGGACTTTCCGTTCTCTCCGTATTTATTGCATTTATCGTTGCATTTGTCTTTCATGAGACCATACTAGAATGGGTCACTGCACCTCTCAACGAAGCGTTGGCAGAAGTCGCACACCTTTCAAAAAAAGCTGCTGACGGGATGGTAACCACACACCAGGTGGGTGGTGCATTTTTCGTAGCACTTAAAGTATCATTTTTTGCAGCTCTCTTGGGGGCATTACCATTTATACTCTATCAACTCTGGCTCTTTATCGCACCTGGTTTGTACAGTAATGAGAAAAAAATGGTACTTCCTTTTGTGATTGGTGGATCCATTATGTTCCTTGTGGGTGTACTATTTGCTTACTATGTCGTTACACCATTTGGATTTCAGTTCCTCATTACTTTTGGTTCTTTCCTCTATACGCCACTGATCAACATTGAAGATTATGTTGGCTTTTTTACAAAGATCATGATGGGCTTTGGTATAGCCTTCGAACTTCCGGTCTTTGCTTACTTCTTGGCACTTCTTGGATTGGTAACCGACCAGACACTCAAAGACTTTTTTAAATATGCTGTACTTATCATCTTTGTGCTTGCGGCATTACTTACACCACCAGATGTACTGACTCAGCTTCTTATGGCCGCACCACTGATACTTTTGTACGGTGCTTCTATATTTATTGTACGTGCTGTAAACCCTCATATAGAAGATGAGGATGAAGAGACAGAAGAAGACAGTGAAGAGAGCGAAACTTCTCCAAGTGATAAATAATCATTGAGATGAAAGAAGAACTGTTTACCAAAAATTATGACTATGAACTCCCAGAAGGGTTCATAGCCACTGCACCCGTACACCCTAGAGACCATGCCAAACTCCTGGTTTATGACAGAAAAACCGATACGGTTATCCATACCACCTTTCAGCACTTACTGAACTATCTTCCAAAAGAGTGCGATGTCTTTCTCAATGATACACGTGTCATCAAAGCCCGTATCTTTGGTCATAAAAAGGCTGTGAACAATCAAGGCGGAGGTAAAGTAGAACTTCTTTTTAACAAACCCCTGGATGCACACCGTTACCTTGTACTCATCCGGGGTAAAGTCAAGATAGGTATGGAACTTCTGTTTGATGATGAACTTGTGGCAACTGTGACTCGGTTTAATGAGGACGGTTCACGTATCGTCACTTTTACACACCATGGCAAAGAGATACGCTTTGAAGAGTTGGTCCTTGTTTTGGATGACATAGGACATATTCCCTTACCACCATACATGCAAAGAGAAGATAATGAAGAAGATGAGACAGACTATCAGACTCTCTTTGCCAAAAATGCAGGTGCAGTCGCTGCCCCTACTGCTTCACTCCATTTTACCCCTGAACTTTTTGCTGCATTGGAGGCAAGACACAAGACACATAAGGTCACATTGCACGTTGGAGCAGGAACCTTTAAGCCTGTAGAAGCTGAAGAGATCCTGGATCACCCTATGCACTCTGAATATTTTCACATTCCAAAATCATCTGCTGAAGTACTGGACAGCACAACTCCTCTTTTGGCTATAGGTACAACAGTGACAAGAACGATCGAATATTATGTTCGGACCCAAAAAACACAAGGAGAATGCGACCTCTTCCTGAACCCTTCCAACCCACCTCAGAGAGTCACCCATCTACTCACCAATTTTCATTTACCAAAAAGTACGCTTATTATGTTAGTCAGCGCTTTTATAGGAAGAGAAAAGACGTTATACTTATATAAAGAGGCCATAGAGAAAAAATATAGGTTTTTTTCTTATGGGGATGCAATGTTAATACTCTAGAAAGGTGTAGTCATGGCAGTGATCTGGAAATATATTTTTATACCTATATCAATCTTGTTTCTTTTTAGTGGATGTAAAGAGCCAAAACCCTACAACTACCCTAATTATGAAATTATCAAACCGGAAAAAACCTGTAATCCCAATAGAAAAAATATTCAAGATCTACTCGACTCTTATTTAGGAAAACCTTACGTATGGGCAGAAGAAGGTCCACATGCCTTTGACTGTTCAGGGCTTGTATATAACATCTACGGATCTATGGGAATGGACGTGCCTCGCGTCGCAAGAGAACAGGCAAAGATGGGTAAACATGTTCCTTTCAAAAACCTGCATTACGGTGACCTCATTTTCTTTGGTTCAACCAACAAAAGAAGTAAATATATCAACCATGTAGGTATCTATCTTGGAGAAGGCTGGTTTGCACATGCTAGCAGCAAAGAGAGAAAAGTAACCATAAGCCATTTTGATAAAGAACCAGTCTATACCAAACGTATGAAAATGTGTAAACGCTATCTTAGTGAAGATGAACGAGCCAAATACATGAATTGTGATGTGCCGCTCAAGCAGATGGGAGTCACGAGTTCACGTTATACTACACCTTGGCAGCCAGGGATGAAACTACCTAAAAAAGCAGTACCGAGCTAAAGGTATGATGAAAGTTAATTTTATAAGAGGCATCACTTATCTATCTTTAGCCTCTAGCTTGTTGTTACTTCTTACAGCATGTAAGCCTGATCCGTTTCCTAAAAATCCTAATTATGCTATAAAAAAACCTCTCATAAAGTATGAGCCAAATAAAAATAATCTTGACAAAATGGTAAAAGAACTTCAAGGACGTCCTTATGTATGGGCAGAGGAAGGACCCAATCAGTTTGACTGTTCTGGATTTACCTACTATCTGTACGGTAGTATGGGTATAGAGATACCTCGCGTGGCAAGAGAACAGGCAAAAAAGGGGAATGAGATAAAGATGCATGAGTTGATCTATGGTGACCTCATCTTCTTTGACACAGACAAAATCCCTAAAGGCAAAATAACACATGTGGGTATGTATCTTGGTAACGGATGGTTCACACATGCTAGTGCTAAAGAATATGAGATCGTCTATTCTAATCTAAACACATCTCCTTATTACAAAAAAAGAGTCCGTATCTGTCGAAGATATTTACCTGCAGGTCAAAAAAAGATTGTCATGAAAGATACACAAAAACCATGGAGAACAAAAAAAGAGATTCAATCCAAAGTATCTTCTGCTACAGCAGATACCACTGTTCCTAAGGTTACCAAAAAACATGGTCTGGGTAACTTTTTTGTGCAGGTCGGTTCATTTACCGGTAAACCAAAAGTTGCTTTACTTAATAAGATCACCAGAGCAGGTTATCATTATAAGCTCATTGAGTTTCCTATCAATGGCAAACAAATTTCAAAACTTCTTATCGGCCCGTATAGAAAAAGATCTGATGCAGTTGAACTTTTGGGGCATATTCAAAAACATATACATAAAGATGCTTTCATCGCAGAGATTCGATGATAGCATCTTCAAGTAGCAGAATATGTATCAGGCTGCTGCAACATATTGTTCAATAGAACGATTTAATGTTTGTAATTCAAATTTATACTTCTCATTATAATTCACAAGCAGATCATATTTCTTGTAAAGAATTTTGTTCAGTATCTCTGTCACTAAAGTATGCATATCCTCCGCACCGATAGTACCCGTCAATCCTCTCATATCTATACATAACATCTTGACCTGTTCATAACGATGTTCATGAATGAGCTTCGTAAAGATCTCATCACTTGTACCATACGCTGTATTAAACTCTTTGAGGACTTCCATATAGAGAGCTTCGCTATTGTTTGCATGCCTGATACCTTCCTTGATCTTGATTCCCTGATAAGTGATCTCTTTTTTGGGCTCAATTTCCTTTTCTTTTGCTGAAATGGTATCTGCATCAGAGAGATAGATGTTCAGTGCGGTATAGAGTTTACCTATATTGAGCGGTTTTGCCAAAAATGCATTAATTCCACTGTTAAACATTTTTTGAATTTCACTGTCAAGAACCAATGCTGTAAATGCTACAATAGGCAAAGCATCAAACTTGCTGTCAAGTCGTATCATCTGTGTAGCTGCATAGCCATCCATAATAGGCATATTAATGTCCATAAGTACAAGATCAAATTGTATTTCACCCTCTTTAACCAGGTCAACTGCTTCCTGACCATTATTTGCGACACTGATACTCATACCAGAATGGTGAAGCAAACTCATAAGTACTTTCTGATTGATAACGTTATCTTCTACGATAAGGATATTTTTTCCAGAAAAATCTTTAAAAGAGTGTTGTGTGACATCTTTTGTTTCAGTAATATGTTTTCTATGGGTTTGTATCTGTTTAGAGTCAGCCTTTTGTTCTTCTTCCTTATAAACCGGTACTTTAATGTCGTACATGTTCACGATCATTTCAAAAACACGTTCTTGATTAAGTGGTTTAAAAAGATGGGTATCAATCACTTCATTAACAAAATTATTTTTATTGGAGTGAAGCAAGGAATTCAGTGCAACAACTTTAAGCTCTTTTTCCAATTTAATTTTCTTGAGATACTCAACCAATCTGATAGTAAAGAGACTTTCATGTAAAACAACGATATCAAAAGTTGTCAAATTGGGGATATTCTTCATGAAATCATCTTGAGAAATTACCGTTACCTCATGTCTAAAATATGCGAACATTTTCTTCACAGCCAAAGCCGAATTATAATTAGTATCCACGATAAACACTTTTTTCTCTATCAAGACTTTTTCAGGTAGCCTATATTTTCTCTGATTTGACTTTTCTACCACATTAAAAGGTAAAGAAAGTATAAATGTAGTGCCTTTATCTTCTATACTCTGCACGGTAAGTTTTCCATCCATCATATTGACCAGTTCATGAGCAACAAAAAGTCCAAGTCCCACAAAACTGCCACTATCATCGTCATAATAAGGTATAAATAGTTCTTCTAGTGTATCACTGTCAAGACCACTACCTGTATCAGAAAGTTGAAACTGTAACTCAACTTGCTTGTCATAGGTATCAAACATCGATATCTCTAGTCTTACCTCATCTAGATCTACCTGCTCCAGCATATACTCAAGGATACTTTTTAGGGTTTGTCCTAAATGCAATGAATCTCCGACTAATCGACGCGGTACATTTTTATCTATATCAAAAATAAGTTCGATCTCACTCCCTGAAAATTGGGAGCAGATAGAACCGGACAACTCATTCAATACGTTATTGATATTAAATTCTTCGTTAAGGATTTCTACTTTTTTTGACTTTAACCTGAGGAAATCCAAAAGATCATTCGTGACATCTAACAGTCTGCTCTCAACATTGGCTAAGATCTTCTCTTTATGTCTGAAAGATTTGGATGTTTTATCTAAAACTTGATGGTTTTTTTGAAGTGCTTGTTTTGCCATATCATGAATATTTTCACTCATATTGGTCAGTAAAAGATTTTGATTTTTTTCCATCTCTAACTGCTTGTCCAATATAGACCGATGTAGATGTTGCATCTTATGTGTCTGTTGTGAGGTGATAAATAAGATGGCTATTCCGACTATCCCCAAAGCAAAAAGAGCGATCCATATCCAGAAAGTTTCTATATCTGTAGCTATACTTGTTTGTGCAAACCCTATACTACTTAGGCCTATGATGGCCGTACTTATTTTGTTAAAATGCATACGATATTACCTTATGTTAGTAATTTAATATTCTCCATGCTGACATTTCCCTTCTACAATTCTAGCAAAGGATTTTATTTTTTTACTTATTTAGAAGTATAATATTTTATTTTAGGTCCAACCCTGGCGATACTTCATTTTTTTATGCAGGATGCTATAGCAGTCATATACTAAAAGATGCTAAAAATTTGGGTACAATTTTACTATGAAATTAGCAAGTATAGATGTAGGACTTAAACGTATTGGTGTGGCGATCTGTCTCGATGGAAATATTGTCATACCTCAAAATGCCATCCTGAGAAAGAACCGCAATCAAGCTGCAAGAGATGTAAACGCTTTTTTGGAAGAGTGGGAGATAGAGAAACTGATCGTGGGATTACCTAAAGATGCTGAGAGTTCTGAAGAGATGGAAAGACGCATTAAACATTTTGTTTCACTTCTTGATCTTGGCATAGAAGTAGTCTATCAAGATGAACAAAGTTCAAGTATTGAAGCCAAAGAACTTACCATGGGTGTTTTTAAACATAAAAAAGATGGTAAGGTCGATTCCATTGCTGCAAAGATCATCTTAGAACGATGGCTTGATCAATAAGATCAGAGTTTTTTCTTTAAATTCTGAATTCTCTTATATGCTTTGTCAATAGTTTCCTCTGTTACCTCTCCACTCTTGACCAATGAAACTATGGTCTCAACCAATTTCTTGGTACTGACTGTTTTTTTAGGATCAAGCTGATTACCTATAAGCAAGATATCTACCCCCGCATTGATAGCCAATTCAAGTGTATTTTTTAATCCATACTTTTGGCTTATCGCACCCATCTGAAGGTCATCAGTAATGACGACTCCATGATAATCCAATTTCCATCGTAACAGCTTCGTCACTGTCTTATAGGAGAGACTTGCAGGGTATTTTGCATCTATCTTTTTATTAAAAACATGAGCGACCATCACTGTATCTGCTTTATCTTTTAAAAGTCTATAAGGTTCTAACTCGACTTTTTGCCAAAGATCTGTAACATCCACAAATCCTTTATGCGTATCCCCAACAGAAGAGCCGTGACCTGGGAAGTGTTTGATAGAGGTAAGTACACCATTACTATGCATCGCATCAATGAAAGTACTGGCATAATTTGCTACCATCTTAGGATCTTTACCAAAAGAGCGTCCTAGTCCATGGATCACATGGTTTTTCATATTGATATCTAGATCTACCACGGGTGCTAGATCATAATTGATCCCCACACTTTTGAGTTCTTTACTCATTTTTGTATAGGTCTCTTTTATTTTACTTTGATCCATTTTGATCACATCCGAAGCTTTAGGGAACTTACCATAAAAACCATATTTACTTTTAAGTCTTTGAACCTTGCCTCCCTCTTGATCTACAGCAATCAGTAATTTACCATCCTCACTACATGCCTGTAGCTGTTTAGTTAAAGTGGCTAACTGTTTTTTAGTAGCGATATTCTTCGGTTTATTTTTATCCACCGGATTATAATCAAATAAAATGACCGCACCGACATGATATCGTTGTATATCTTTACAAATTTGGCTCCCTTTGGGTGCCTCTGTCCCATGAAAACCCACCATAAACATTTGACCTATTCTTTTTTCCAGTGCATGCTCCTGTGCCGATAGAGCTGTAAGTGAAAGCATCACCGATAATAAAACTTTTTTTAGCATAAAAATCTTCCTTCATATAGTCTTTGTATTATAGTGTAACTACTCTTTATTTGCATACGGTTAACCTTCGCACATTACACTACCACTACAAGAGCATCTGGGGCTTCTAAAATATCCCCTCCCTTTTTCAAAATATTTTAGAACTCCTTTTAAAACATTTTCCTCCTTTAGTCCCAAAGATGCTCTTTGAAAATGTTTCAGATTATTTTTTAAGTATAATTATTTCTTTTATTAATAATCAGTTAACCTTATACTATTATAATTATTTTATAAGAGCATCAAGTGAATAGATCTCGTCTCCCTTTTATTTTAAATTGAGATCTATTTCATCATTCTTTTTCCCTCCCTTTTACTTCCTATGATGCTCTTTGAAAAAATCTTTTACATAATTCAAAACAATTACACGATTTTTACATCTTCATAGTGTATAATTAAAAAATTATATGATAAAGGTATCTTCTATGAAAAAACTATTTACAGCAGCACTTCTACTTGTTTCACTCTTTACTTATACACAAGCAGCTCAAGATGAAAAACCATTGGCACAAATGACTATGACCGATATTAAAGGGAAAACCTATAATGTTACAGGTACAGAGCAAGGGTTAACTATAGAAGGCCTTGAAGGAAAAGTGGTTTTTTTAGAATTTTTTGGACACAAATGTCCTCCATGTTTGGCTTCCATTCCACATTTGACCCATTTACAAAAGAAACATAAAGACAAACTTGCCATCGTAGCTATCGAAGTTCAGGGATATAATAACAAGCAGGTGAAGGAATTTGCAAAAGAACATAAAATGAACTACACTGTAGTATCAGAAGAGAAAGCATCTGAAC
>NZ_JBATIY010000117.1:0-11291 GCF_049668085.1 Sulfurovum sp.
CACTAACGTAGCGCTTTCTAGATGACTTGAAGACCCATAAAAAACCTAAAATAAGTATGATCAAAGCCACACTCAAAATCATTACGATCATATTATCCATTTATACACCTTCTTTGAGAAATAATAATTTTTGAAATTCAAACACAGGAACAGGTTTTGAAAAATAATATCCTTGTAGATAATCGCACCCATAAGAGATCATAAGATCAGACATCCTTTTGTTTTCAATACCCTCTACTACCACTTTCATCCCTAAGGAATGTCCTAACTCAACCATTGCTTTTACAACTCTTTGGTTTTCATCATTCGTTACAATAGAATTCACCAATGCTTTATCTATCTTTAACAGATCCCCAGGAAACTGTTGTAAATAAGAGAATGAGTTATACCCTGCCCCAAAATCATCCAGAGTAATACCTACACCCAATTTCTTTAATTTGGCAAAGTATTTCTTCAAATTACCTTCATTAGGCATTAGATCATTTTCAGTGATCTCAAAACAAATGAGTTCCGGATACACTTTGTGATATGCTAATTGCTTTTCTACATTCTCTATAAACGTTTCTGTTTTTAATTCTATCGAAGCAATATTGATCGATATAACAACCTGTTCAAATTTAAATAGTTCCCAACGTTTTTGTTGTTTTAAAACCTCTTCTAAAACAAAATGTCCCAACTCTATGATAAATCCTGTTTTTTCCATAAGCGGGATAAAGACATCAGGTGTGATAATACCATGCTCCGGATGTACCCATCGAACCAATGCTTCTGCTGATACGATTTTATTTGTTTTAGCATCATACACAGGCTGATAATAGACTTCAAATTCATTCTTTTCCATTGCACTGTACATTTCATTGTGAAGAGAGAACTCATCATATTCCTCTTTATCATGATCCGGTATATAAATATGAATCCTACCCTCTCCATTTTTTTCTGCTTCAAAGAGAGCTTTATAGGTATTATCAAGCAGATTTCTGGATGTACCGCTGTCAGGATAGATACTGATACCGGCCGACATGGTCAAATGCAATCTCACTTCGTTCATTTTATATAAGGATGCCACTTGTTCTTGTATCTGTTCAACTAAAGAAATAACACCCAATGACGAGTTTATATTTGATATACTCAATAAAAAATTGTTACCAAAAGTATGATATGCAGAGACTTCCAAGTTTGTCACGATATTCCTCAAATACTCTGTAAATTTGATAAGTATTTTATTGGACTGTTCATATCCCACGATAGCTCTAACCATATTAAGATTATCTAAATGTAATAGTACAAGTGCTACTTTAGTATTGTGTAAATGTATCTTTGAATAAAGTGCAGGCACATCATGAAGTGCCTGAATTTCTGTTGGCATCTTAGTGATCGGATGGAGATGTTTACTTTTAGCGAAAGCTTCCTCTTTACGCAAGTCTTGTATAGAAATGATATTACACCATTTACTTTCTTTAGACTGAAGTAAAGTCCTCTGAATATGTAAATTTATGGGTATACCTTCTTCATATTCAAGTCTTATATGAACTTGAAGAAAAGAGAGACATTGTTCTTTAAACAGATTTTCATTTTCTTTGATCATTGTATCCAATGCTTGCCAATTCTCTTTTATCTTTACTTGTGGCATTTGCGACAGTTTATGTATAAGAAAATCACGTTTCAATTGAAAGAATTGAACCATAGCAGGATTGGCATACAAGATTTCATTTGTATCGGAGAGGATGATAGTAGGTTCTTGGGAAACATCAAATGTTTTTTGAAACATTTCAACTGTATTGTCTGCAGTCTTTAGTTGTTCTTTTTGTTTTAAAAATAGTACAAACAGATATATTGATACTAAAATGGCTATGATCAATATAGACACTAATCCATATTCTTCTTGTATTACTTGACTTACTTTTTGCGTAAATGTCTCCACTTCAACCTGCATTCCACCACCTTGTTATTGAGAACTTCATTATATCATACCTTATTATAAAATCTATGTTTTACTTACATTTTAGTTGAACATCTATCTAAGCAGTTTTTGAAATTCAAATACTGGTAAAGGTTTCGAAAAATAATATCCTTGCATGTAGTCACACCCGAAAGAAGCTATCATATCAACCATTTGTCGATTTTCAATACCTTCAACAACGATTTTCATGCCCATAGTGTGTGCCAATTCTATGATCGCTTTCACAATTCTTTGATCTTCTTCATTTGTGAGGATATAATCAACTAAGCTCTTGTCAATTTTTAAATTATCTGCAGGAAACTTTTTCAGATACCCAAAGGAGGTGTATCCTGTACCAAAATCATCCAATGATATACCTACTCCCAACTTTTTTAACGCAAGAAAGTCTTTGACGGTTTCTGCTTCATTGAGCATTGCTATACCTTCTGTAATTTCAAATTTAATAAGTTCCGGACCAACCTGATGCTCTCCAAGTTTTCTTTCTACATGTTGAACAAATTCACCTGTATTGATCTCCACCATTGATACGTTTATAGAAACTTCAACCTGTTTGAACTTAAACAGTTCCCAACGTTTTTGCTGTTTAAGTACCTCATCAAGTACATATTGTCCCAACTTAATAATAAAGCCTGTTTTTTCCATTAAAGAGATAAATACATCTGGCGGGATCAGTCCATACTGAGGGTGTTTCCAACGGATGAGTGCTTCTGCTCCAACTATCTCTTCATTTTTCACTTTGATAACAGGTTGATAATAGACTTCAAACTCGCCATTGTTCAATGCGCCTTGCATATCACTGTGTAATCTTAATTCATCATAATTCGCATCGAACTGTTCAGGTATGAATATATGTATTTTACCATCACCCTCTTTTTCTGCCATAGACAATGCTTTATACGCATTATCAAGTAATTTACGTACGTTTCCACTGTCAGGATAAATCCCTATGCCGGCTGAGACAGTTAAGTGTAAATTGACATCTTCCATCTTATAAAAGGATGCCAATTTCTTTTGAATATCTTCTACAAATGTTCTTACCTCTTCTATGGAATGTAAGTTGGTCACTGTCAGTAAAAAATGGTTATCAAAGGTATGATAAACCGATATATTGAAACCACTACTTACTGTCTGCAAATAGTTCGCAAACTTTTTGAGTACATCATTGGCTTGTTCATGCCCAATAATAGATCTTAACATTGAAAAATTATCGATATGCATCAGGATTAATGCCAATTTATTTTTTTCTAAATGCGCTTTGGAAAAAAACGCCGGAAGATCATGATAGGCTTGCAATTGATTGGGTAGATTGGTAAGTTGATGACTAAAGTGCGCACTAGAGAGTTCTTTCTCCTTACTTAGATTCTGTATCGTGACAACATCACATAAGATATCATCAGGCATTCCTATGACTACCGTATCTAAGTACACATTGACGGGTATTTCGTCATTTGCTGATATTTTCAATATAGATCGTGGGTAAGAGCGCACTTGCTCTTTAGGACCTGTACGATTTTCTTCTATAAATGTATCTAACCCCATCCAATTCTTTTTTACTTTTATCTGTACTTCCGTCTTCAATATCTTCGATAAAAAATTAGGATTTAATTGCAGCAGTCTGGCCAGAGTATTATTGGCATATACCACTTGATTTTTATCTGAGAGTATCAAGATCGCATCATCAGAGATATCAAATGCTTTTTGAAAGACCTTGATATTATTGTCAAGCGTTACCCGTAGTTTCTTTTTTGTTTGTCTAAGAGAATAAATATAAAGCAAGAAAATTATAAATAAAACAAAGATACAGATGAATATATACTGTTCTACTGTCAATTGACTGCTAATATGTCCAAATTTTTCCAACACGGTATTCATATTGCAACCTTCTAAGTATTAAATTAGATTATATTATACCAACATTCAAACTCATGTTTTACTTAAACATAAAGCTTCTATTCTTGTTGAGGCATCTTCGATCACAAATTTCTGATCAACTTCAAGTGCACTGAGTTCTATGCTCTTGCCTTCTATAGACATTTGTCCCCATCCTTTACGGCATTGTAGTTTAGGATCATTCATTGTTAATTTTTTACCTATATACTCCAAATATTGGCTCTTTTGTTCCAATATAAAGAGCATATTTTGTCTATAGTTTTTATACATTTCAGGTAAAGAAGAAGAAAAACGTTCTAATTTATAGCGTATCACCCTTTTAAATTCATCTTCTAAGCGGGTAAACTCTATTTGCGTCTCTTTTAATTGTCTAGTCGGTGAGCTTCGCAGCAATATCTCTTCTGTATGTTTAAGTTCCCGTACCAGATGATGTAATTTTTGATTCATCATATAGCTAAAACGTTCACTGATCTCAACTAAAGTATAGAGTATTTCTCGCATGTCAGGGAGTATCATCTCCATCGCAGCACTAGGTGTTGGTGCACGCAGATCTGCCACAAGGTCACTTATCATAATATCAACTTCATGTCCTACTGCACTGACTACCGGTGTTTGCATAGAAAAAACAGCATCTGCTACAACTTCTTCGTTAAAACTCCATAGATCCTCTGCACTTCCGCCACCGCGTCCCACGACAACAACATCCACAGCTAATTCATCTGCATAGTGTAAGGCATTGGCTATTTGAACAGCGGCCTGATCTCCCTGTACCAAAGTATCTACGATCACGACTTCAAGTAACGGCCAGCGTTGTTCAATGATCTTTAACATATCATGTAAAGCCGCACTCTCTTTTGCTGTGACCAAAGCTATTTTTTTGATATGTTTGGGGATCGTTTTTTTTCTTTGTGCATCAAAGTAACCTTTTGCTTTAAGACGCTCTTTAAGCTGTTCATAGGCCAATGCCAAGGCACCCTTTCCATAGGGTTCTATATGTACAGCATAGAACTGATACTCCCCTCTAGGTGTATATACCCCTACTGACCCTTCTATAACGATATGCATCCCTTTTTCTAGACGAAATTTCAATTTCGAAACAGTCGAACGCCACATGACACATTTGATACTGCTCTCTTTGTCTTTTATGGAAAAGTATATATGGCCTGAAGTATGATAGGTAACTGAAGCGACTTCCCCTTCAACAAGAATATGCATAAAGGTGGCTTCAAGCAGTGATTTTATTTTTGTATTGAGTGAGGAGACACTCATCATAGATTGTGACATGAGACTCCTTTAGTATGTTGTTCTTACTTTTTTTGTGCCACTAAAAGTGTAGAGATCCCCATAGAGAAGGATTTTGTATATTTCATTTCAAAGCCTGCTTCTTCTAACTCTTTGGCTAACATCTCTGTAGTTAAGAACTCTTCTATAGACTCAGGAAGATACTTATATGCTTCATAATTCTTAGAGATAAGTCCACCAATTCTAGGTAAGACTTTTTTCATACCAAAGTCAACCACTTTATCTAAAGCCCCTGCTCTTTCTTGTTTTGTAAACTCCAAGATCACTACGATACCATTGGGCTTTAATGCCCGGTAAAATTCTTCTAATGCTTCTACTCTGTCTACCACATTACGTATACCATAAGAGATAGAAATAACATCCGTACTCTCATCCGCAATAGGCAGTTCTTGTGCTTTACCTTCTATGAACTGCGCAAAATCCACTTTCTTTTTCGCTACTTCAAGCATACCTACAGAGGGATCAACTCCCACATACTTATTGATAGATACACCATTTTTCTCTGCCTGCTCTTTCCAATAAATAAGTAGATCACCTGTACCCGTTGCGACATCAGTGATTTGAGTTAACTCTTTTTGATCTAGTATTTCAAATGCTTTATCGCAACCTTTTTTTCGCCACTGAATATCGATCCCCATACTTAACACTCTATTGGCTAAATCATACGTTGATGCAATATCATCAAACATTGTGACAATTTTTTCTTGTTTTTCTTGTTTATCTGTGAGTTTTTCAATGCCCAATTTGTTTGCTCCATATCATCAGATCTATATCTTTTTTACTTTGATGTAAAAAATGTAAATTCATAGTTGTATTATAGGTTAAATTATTCGTAGACAGCTTAGGTGTTTGGTAAATGAGCATCCAGTCTATCTTCTCTTTAAGTGCATTCAGCATACCCTCTCCACCTTCTACCAATACAAAAGAGGGTTCATCTAGAAAATCCAATCTATTGATGATCTCAACATCTCTATTTTCAATCCTAAACAATGGAATATCTCTATCAAAATTATCTTCTTTTGCATAGATCTTGACATTGGGTGCCTGGGCTTCAATAAATCTACAATCCAAAGTGGGCCTGTCTTCTCTTACTGTATTACCGCCTATGAGCAATGTATCACAAACCTCTCTTAACTGATGTACATGGGTTAAAGAAGCCTTAGAACTAAGATATCCACCACCGATACGACCATTGGTTGTCTGTGCAAGTTTGAAAAGAACAAAAGCTCTTGTTTGCCATATGAGAAAAGGCTCTATCAAGGCTTGACATTCTTCTTCTAGCACACCTATACTTGCATTTGCCAGCTTTTGTATACCCCCATCATGACCCTCTATAGGGTCTCGTATACCTATCACTACTTTACACAATGTCAATGACTGCAATAAAGAGGCACAAGAAGGTGTTTTACCTTCATGAGAACAAGGTTCAAGTGTCACATAAATAGTGCATTGAGTGAAAAAATCTTTAGGGAGTGCTAAAAGAAAAGCATGGGCTTTTTGAGCATCTTGAGGATCAAAGTCTATAGATGTATTTGAAAGTGTTTCGTAGGCTGAAAGCAGAGCCAAAACTTCAGCATGTGAAGTACCTGCCTTCTGATGCGCTTCTATGGCTAAAATATTGTCGTTTAGCGTAACTACTGCACCTACTGCAGGATTAGGATAGGTTAAGCCTTGGTATTCCCAAGCTTTGTCTAGAGCAAGTTGCATATAAAATTCGTCTCTCATAAGCAACTTCTCCTTACTTTAAAAATTAAATCTAATTCCAGTCAAAATAGGTTTTTGCTGTACCTAGTGCCCCATACTCAAAGCTCTCATCACCCTGTTTTGTTTCCACAACGATACCATCATTGTCGGCACTTTTTAGAGTCCCTTTAAGTTTGTCACCACCTGTTATTTTGAGCTTCACTTTTTCACCGATGGCATTTTTAAAGTGCACAGGCTTTGTAAGTTTTCTCTCAATACCAGGAGAACTCACTTCTAAACGGTATCTTTGTGCCATAGGAGGGTGAACATCCAAAAAAGGTGAGAGCTCATGAGAAATATTCGCACACAGTTCAAGATCTACACCGCCCACTTTGGTCACCAATACACGAAAAATTGTCTCTTCAAATTCAGTCACTATTTCTATATCATATAAATCTGCACCACTGGCTTCTATGATTTTAGCTATTTGTGTTTCAAGATTCATCTTTTGACTCCTCATCATTAGACTTTCTAGTCGCTATTTGTTTAAAAAGATCTTCCATCCGACTGACTTTTTCTAACTGATGATCAAATTCAAATGTAAAACGTGGAGCCTTGAACCACCCTTCACTTTGCTTGCAATGGTTTTGTATATATCCAGCGACAGTTCGTAACTGTCGAAGTGCTTCATTCTGCTCTTTTTCATTCAGAAATGAAGTATCAAGATAAACCTTGGCATCAGATCTTCCTTTTGAACAGATCACATCAGTAACAGTAAGCCCGTTGATGCGTTCATCGTCCAAACTACCCAGTGCCTCAGGAATGATCTCTTTAAGTACTGACTCTACTCTATGCCGCTTGATCTCTTCTTGGGTCATTTTACAGTGTCACTTGCTCTTCAACATCTTTAAAGGTCTCGATCACATCACCCTCTTTAATGTCATTAAAGTTTTCAAGCATGATACCACACTCATAACCGTTCTTCACTTCTCTTGCATCTTCGTTGAAACGTTTAAGTGAAGAGATCGTACTTTCATATACCACAACACCATCACGGATAAGTCTGGCTTTAGAGTTTCTTGTAATTGCACCATCAGAAACTTTACATCCGGCAATCGTACCCACTTTTCCAACAACAAATGTCTCACGTACATCTGCCTGTCCAGTAACTTCTTCAGAAATGACCGGACTCATCATACCACCGAGAAGTGCTTTTACATCATCGAGAAGATCATAGATAATAGAGTAAGAACGTATCTCTATACCCAACTCTTTTGACTTCTTCTTCACTGCACCTGTCGGACGCACGTTAAATCCAAGTACGACAGCATGTTCAGATGCATCAGCAAGTGTAAGATCACTCTCTGTTACTCCACCCACGCCTTCATGAATGATATTGACTTTTACTTCTTCATTTCTAAGCTTCTCTAAGCTGCCTTTGATCGCTTCAAGAGAACCTTGAACATCTGCTTTGATAATCACAGGAAGTGATTTGAGCTGACCCTCTGCAATAAGCGCAGAAAGATCATCAAGTGATGCTTTCGTACTCTTAGAAAGTTGTTTTGCTCTATCGTATTCAGCTCTTTTTTCAGCCAATTCACGTACTTCTTTATCTGTACCCATCACGATAAGTTCATCACCTGCTCCAGGTACTTCATTAAGTCCTACGATGGCTGCTGGGGTACTTGGTCCGATCTCTTTAACATTACTTCCGTCATCCAATCTAATGGCCTTGATACGTCCATATGTTTTACCTACGATCACATTATCACCAACACGCAATGTACCATTTTTAATGATCACATTCGCAACTGGTCCAAAACCTTTTTCAAGAGAACTTTCAACCACAACAGCTTTTGCTTCTCTAGTTGGATCAGCTTGTAGTTCCATCACTTCTGCCTGAAGAAGAATAGTTTCAAGTAAGTCATCTATACCCATCCCAGAGTGTGCAGAAACTGGAACGAATTCATACTCTCCACCCCAATCTGCAGCCATCACACCTATCTCTGACAATTGAGCTTTCACATTATCAGGGTTTGCACTCTCTTTATCCATTTTATTAATAGCAACAATGAGTGGTACACCTGCAGCTTTAGTATGGGCAATAGCCTCTTTGGTTTGAGGCATTACACCATCATCTGCTGCAACAACAATAATAACAATATCTGTTGCCTGTGCTCCACGTGAACGCATTTCTGTAAATGCTTCGTGACCTGGAGTATCGACAAAAGTGATCTTTTTACCATTTTTTTCTACTTGGTAGGCACCTACGTGTTGCGTAATACCACCGGCTTCCTTGTCTGCTACTTTTGAAGTACGAATTCTGTCAAGAAGTGATGTCTTACCGTGGTCAACATGTCCCATAATAGTAATAACAGGGGGTCTCTCTTCAAGATTTTCGTCTTCAACTGCATCATAAGCATCTGCATAATCAAGCTCATCAAGCGGGTTCACCGTTGTAACTTCTACTTCAAACTCTTCAGCTAATATTTCGATTTCGTCTTTACTTAAAAAGTCATTCTTTGTTACCATCATACCAAGTGCAAAAAGTACACCGACAACTTCACCTACAGAGCGGTTTACTTTTTCAGCAAACTCATAAACCCTAACATTTTCAGGGATCTCGACAGAAGTAACCACTTCTGTATTTTCTACTTTTTCATACTTCTTACGTTTACCACCACGTTTAAGTGAACGTTTTTGTTGAGGCTGGAACATATTTCTGCCTTTGGTCGGTCCTCCACTTGCAGCTTCTCTTTTCTTCGCCTCTTCTTTACGTTTTTGCTCTTGGCGCATCATGTCTTCATAGATATTCTTATCTGAAAAATCTAAAAGTACGACTTCTTCTCCACCAAAACCACTGTCTATATCACCACTCATACTATCATGGTTAAAGATATCTATTTTAGTACCAGTATCTCTCGCTTCTGCTACTTTCTTAGGTTTCTTTTTTGCCACATAGGGTGTTTGTTCACCCATAGAGATCTTAGTTCCGGCTCTTACAGGTGCTGGTTTCGCTTTTCTAACGATTTTGATACCACCACGAGAAAGTGTTTTTCTTTTTGGTCTATCTTCAACAGCAGGTGTTTCAGGTTCTGTTGTCTTACTGACGACAGAGATCCCTTTACGTTTTTTTGCCTCTTTAGGTACAGGTTTTGTTTCAACGATCTCTTCAGTCACTTCTGATTTCGTTGCTTCAACACTCTTCTCTTCTACTACTTCTGGAGTCTCTGTATTGCTTTCAACTTCTTTTTCTTCAGTAGGAGGAGTTTCTACTTCTGGAGCTTCTGCTTTTGGAGTTTCTGCTTGTTTCTCTTCTGCTTTTTTCTTAACGACCGTGATTTTAGGTTTGCTACCAGGCTTATTAAACCCTTTTGGTAATGTTCCGCTAATTGCATAATCTACTAGAATACCTGCATTTTCCATACTGATAGTACTATTGGCTGCTTTAACATCAAAACCTAACTCTTTGGCTTTATCTAGCAGATCTGCATTCGACAATCCTGCTTCATCTGCTATTTCTTGGATTTTAACTTTATCCATTATTGATTAACTCCTTTAATATAATGCAAACTAGTTGCATGCGTTGACATCCGTGGTCAACTCTTTCAATAGCTTAGTAAATCGTTCTTTATTTTGTTTAAAACGCTTCACTAAGCCATTGATTTTTTTTTCATTACTCACACACATATCACATAGGTAAAAACTTCTTCCCTTACCATCAAATGCTACTACCTCTTTATCCTCTTGTTTAAATCGAATCAAAGTGTTTTGAGGATGTCTACTTCGGCAAGCGATGCACATACGTGTTGGCTGTGATTTTTTCATGCGTATTATACCTAAAAAGAGATTAAGCGTACTGCTTAACTTTTGGTGATGACACCATTATTGTCTAAAGAGAGAATAAAAACCCTGAATTGAGGGAAACGTGATCGCAATGCTTGTGCCATTTTATCTGCATCTTTATCATATGCAAGATTAAAAAATGTAGAGCCTGAACCGGAGAGTGTACTCATAAGTGCTCCATTTTTAAGTGCGAGTTTCTGTACATCAAACAATTCTGGCATCATCTTCATACGTCTTGCCTGATGTAATTTATCTTTAGAGGCTATACGCAACAGATCCCAAGACTCACTCATAAAAAGTGCTGTCATATAAGAGGACCGTGAAAGTGAATACACTGTTTCCTCTTTTCTATACATTTTAGGCAGAACCGTACGAGATTTAGCCGTGGAGATAGTACGGTTTGGTACAACTACTACAGCCCTTAAATAATCAGGCATACGTCTTTTTTTACTATAAACCCTGTCACCTTCTACACAGGCAACATTAAAGCCTCCCATCACTGCCGGAGTGATATTATCCGGATGATGTTCATATCGCAGTGCATGGTTGAGTATCTCTCTTTTATTGTATTTTTTACCTGCTGCTGTATATGCCCCACTCAAGGCAGCAA
>NZ_JBATIY010000118.1:0-6556 GCF_049668085.1 Sulfurovum sp.
TCTTCCTTGACTACCAACGTCTGCTCATCAAATCTGATGTCCCTGACATGGATGCTGTTTCTCTTGGTTTAAGGTATGACTTTTAACCCTTAGACAAGGTCTTTCCTTGTCTCTACTTTTCTTCTCAATATTAACCTTCAATTAACCCCCCTTGAGTATACTTTCCACATAAAAATGTAGGAGAGTAACTTGAGTCAAATCATAGAAAATATCAAAACAGAAATTTCTAAAGTCCTCGTGGGACAAGACAAAATGGTAGAGGGTCTGTTGGCAGGTTTACTTTGTCGTGGGCATATACTTTTAGAGGGTGTTCCGGGTCTAGCAAAAACCACTGCAGTCAATGCATTGGCAAAGACACTTGGACTGGACTTTAAGCGTGTACAGTTCACGCCCGATCTGCTTCCTTCTGACATCATAGGTACAGAGATCTATGATCCTTCCAATAATACATTTAAGATCAAACAAGGTCCTGTTTTTACCAACCTTTTACTGGCAGATGAGATCAACCGTGCTCCGGCAAAAGTACAGTCTGCACTGCTTGAAGTCATGCAGGAGAGACAAGTGACTATCGGTGATGAGACATTTAAGATAGATCTTCCCTTCCTGGTTATGGCGACACAAAACCCTGTGGAACAGGAAGGCGCCTATGAACTTCCTGAAGCACAACTTGACAGATTTATGATGAAGGTGGTTGTAGGTTATAACACCAAAGAAGAAGAGTTAGAGATAGCAAGACGTGCTGCGAACAACAGTTTTGGAGATATCCAACAAGTAGCAAGCATTGAGGATCTCAATAAGATCAGAAAAGAAGCGCTTCAGGTGCATATGGATGAAGAGATAGAAGCGTACATCATCGAATTGGTTGCTGCTACACGTGATCCTAAAGCATATGGTTTGGAAGAACTTGAAGCCTATATCGAGTTTGGAGCGAGTCCACGTGCGAGTATAGATATGTATAAGGCAGCACGTGCGATCGCTTACTTGAAGGGACAGGATTATGTCTCACCTATAGAGATAGCATACATCGCCAAAGAGATCCTTCGACACCGTATCATACTTTCTTATGAAGCACAGGCTGAGGAAGTGACACAAGATGAGATCATAGAGAAGATTTTAGCTGCCGTTCCGATTCCTTAGAGGTATACGTTTTGAACAAAGCTGTAAAAAAAATAGTACTTAAAACCAAAAAGCAAGTCTATGGAGATATGCTTGGAAACAATGCCTCCATCTTTCAGGGTGAAGGTTTTGAATTTGCAGAACTCCGTGAATATGTCTATGGTGATGATGTGCGGAAAATAGACTGGAAAACGACAGCAAAGTTAGGTAAACCTTTTGTAAAAATCTATAAAGAGGAGAGGGAACTTAACGTTGTTGTTGTCTCAATGCTTTCGGGTTCAACATACTTTGGTACAGTGAAACAAAAGTCGGATATCATTGCTGAAGTGGTAGCTACACTTGGTTTTTCAGCGGTAAAAAATGCAGATCTGTTTTCTCATATGGTTTTTGCCGACAGACTTTATGAGTTAAGTAAACCCAGCAAAAAACTATTTTCTGTACATAAGGCGGTTGAAAATGTTGTGGGGTTTGATCCGATCGGGAAAGAGGGTGATTTTTCTGCTTTAGTGGATACACTGCATAATCGTTTGAAAAAGAAATCTCTGCTTTTTATCGTATCTGATTTTGTAGGTGAGATAGATCTGAAAGTCTTGAGTAAGAAACATGATGTGTTTGCCGTGATGGTACGTGACAGATTTGAAGAGAACCCTTCCGAATTGGGTTATCTTAGACTCATAGATATGGAGACAAAACAGAGTTTTGAAGGCGATGTGGATAGTGGAACACTGAAGAACTACAAAAAAGCGTTACATGACAATGATGAGAAACTCTATAAGCAGTTTAAAAAGCAGGGTATACGGTTTTCAAAGATCTATACACATGAAGAACCGGCACTTAAGTTAATGAAAAAAATGAGGGCAAAGTAATGGATACGAACCAAACAGCAAATATCAACGAACAGCTTAGAGATATTAAACCTTTACTTGAAATACCGGATAGTTCTTATTACATTTATTGGGGGTTGATCAGTTTTGCTATATTTTTAGCTGGAGCTATTCTGTTTTTTATAGCAAAAAAACTATGGGATAATCGAAAAGTGAATCTTGCTAAAGGCTATCTAGAAGCGATCAAGAAGATAGATTGGATAGATACAAAACAATCTGCCTATGAAGCCACCTATTATGCAAGACTTTTGGCTACGGATGAAAGAAGAAAAGAACTTTTTTCTCAACTTGAACCTATGCTTGAACAGTATAAATATAAAAAAGAGGTAGAGGCCGTCGATCAAGATACGAGAAACAAATTCAACCTCTATGTGCAGGTAGCAGATGAGTCAGTTTAATTTTGAGTATCCATACCTCTTAGGGGTTTTACTTTTATTTATACTCTGCAGCTATTGGTGTAAAGAGAGAAGCCGTGCTATCTTTTTCCCTCATGTCAAAACACTTATGGCGAAGAGTGCAGGTAAGTCATCATTACTTTCCTGGCTGAAATGGATAGGTATTGTATCAGCAGTCATCGCATTGGCTTCACCAGTGATCACCAAAAGTTATACCAATTCTAAAAAAGAGGGACGTGATATCGTCTTAATTATTGATTCGAGTGATTCCATGCGACAGCGTGGGTTTGATCCATCTGATCCATGGAGAAATAAGTTTGATGTGGTGAAAGAAGTGGTAGGTGACTTTATAGAGAAAAGAGAAAATGACCGTATAGGTATGGTCACATTTGCAGATGTAGCCTTTATCGCTTCACCGCTTACCTTTGAAAAAAAGTTTTTAACAGATATTACAAAAATGCAATCAATGGGTATGGCAGGGAAGCGAACTGCTATCAATGATGCCGTGGTGCAAAGCTATAACCTGTTGAGTAAAAGTAAAGCCAGATCAAAGATCGCGATACTGCTCACAGATGGTATAGACAATATGAGTAAGGTACCGTTCGGGGATGTGAAAAGTCTTATAGAAAAGCGTGACATCAAACTTTATGCCATTGGTGTGGGGGATGCACGTGACTATAATGCGCAGTATCTACAAGCACTTGCCGATGCCGGAAAAGGGTTGGCATTTGGAGCACAAGATGCAACAACACTTTCCCAAATTTATGATGAAATTGACAATCTGGAAGCGACGAAGATCGATGATAAGAAGATCGTGCAACATACCTATTTGTATATCTATCCACTCTTTGCAGCCATATTGAGTTTGTTATTGTTTATGTATTTTAGAAACAGTAAAGGAGTCTAGAGATGAGTTTTGTAAATCCACAATTTTTTTGGGCGCTCATTGTTCCTTTTGTACTTTTTTCGTTTCTTATTTCTACCAACAAAGAGAGACTTGCACGTATCTTTGATGAAAAGGTATTGAAACGTTTGAGTGCCACTGATGAAAGTATGCCTTTGACAGTACGTAATATACTGATGCTCTTAGCACTTTTTTTGATGATCGTTGCGATGGCAAGACCCGTCATAGAGAAGGGTGATAAAACAGTAGAGGTACAGGGATTGACACTGCTTACAGCATTGGATATTTCTGGTTCTATGCGAAGTACAGACGTCTATCCTAACCGCTTGAGTTTTGCCAAAAAGAAGATGAGTGCACTCTTTGATGCTATGCCAAGTGATGAGATAGGTGTGGTGGCATTTGCCTACAGTCCTTTTGTCTTAGCACCTTTTTCAAGTGACAAAGATACTCTGAAAATGATGGTAGAAGGGGTAGATGACTCTTACATCAACATGGGGTCTACTGATTTCTCAGCGTTAGGTGAATTGGCCGCTTCTTTACTTGAAGAGAAAAAACCTAAGATCATGGTAATGTTCACTGATGGTGGTGATGAGGAAGCTATAGCAGGATTCACAGAGATACTGAAAGCAAATGAGATCGATCTTTATGTGGTACTTTTAGGAACGGAGAAAGGGGCTCCAGTGATCGATGAAAATGGCAAACCTTATAGCCTTGAAGACGGTACCATAGCGATCACACAAAGGAATGATGCTTTGGGTGAAGTAGCCAAAGAGAATGATGGTGCATATGTGGTAGCCAGTACAGGAAAAGAGGATATCACACAATTGGTTTCTGTGATACGAGGTAAATACCAAAATCAACAGCAAGGTGAGGTGAGTATCAAAGAGCGAGTAGAGTATTTTTACTATCCGTTAGGAGCTGGACTGTTGTTGTTACTGATCGCATTTAGTTCGATGCCTAGAAGGAGAAACGTATGAGAAAGTTAATTGTATTGACACTAAGTACGGGTGTTTTACTTCATGCCGGACTTACAGATTTTAAAACCATAAAAGAAGCAAATCAGGCATATGAAGCTGGAGAGTATAGCAAGAGTGCTACGTTGCTAAAAGGTTTAGATGCGAAAAGTCCTCAAAAACAGTATGACATAGGAAATGCACTCTATAAAGATAAAAAGTATGATGAAGCGATAGAAGCATATGATAAAGCAGAAGGTATAGATGAAGCGACTAGACTGCATAACATTGGGAACAGTCAGTTCCAGAAAAAAGAGTGGGACAAAGCCATTGAATCGTATGAAGAAGCCTTGAAGCTTAAAGAGGATGAAGATACAAAATTTAATCTTGAATTAGCGAAAGAACAAAAGAAAAAAGAAGAAGAACAGAAAAAACAAGATCAAAAAGATCAAGAGAATAAAGACGAAAATAAAGAACAGAACAAAGACGACAAAGAAAATCAGGATCAAAAACAAAATAAAGACCAAAAAGATCAAGATCAGCAAAAACAAGACCAAAAAAATAAAGATCAAGAGAAAAAGAAAGAACAAAATAAAAAAGAGAACAAAGACGGAAAGAAAAAAGAAGATAAGAAGCAAAAAGAGCCTGAAAAAGAAAAATCAGATGCTCAAAAAGAGAAGAAGCCCCAAGATAAAAAAGGTGACAAAGAGTCAGGTCAGCCTAAAGAGCAAAAAAAGATGAGTAAAGAAGAAAAGTTGCAAGAACAAGAGTTGAAGCGTCTTATGAAAAAGATGCAAAAAGGTAAGACCCCTACGATGATGTATCAGATGGGTGAAAGTAAAAAAGGTGAAAGGAATGAAGATGCGAAACCTTGGTAAAGTATTATTGGTTATGACATTGGCATTACAATATGTTTGGGCAGATGGAGTTGAAGCTGTCGTATCCAATACAGAGGTAGTAAGTGGCAATCCTGTTCAATTACAGATCAAGGCTACAGGAGATGATGCGCAATTCCCAGATATTCAAATGATCGATGGACATAGTGTCATCGGTACCAACTCTGGAAGTAGCAGCTCGTACAGTTATGTTAACGGAAAAATGAAAAGCTTGCATACTACAACAAAAACGTATACATTTATTCCAAGTCAAAATGTAAGCATTCCTTCATATGAAGTGCAGATAGATGGGAAGAGCTATCAAACACAACCCATTGAGATAAAAATAGTCAAGTCCACTGCTCCAGTAGGACAAAGTAATGACATGTTCTCTTTGCAGATGCGTGCCAATAAAACCAAGGTCATGCTAGGCGAATCACTGATGGTAACAGTTTATTTTTCTTTGAAAAATGGTGTGAGACTATCACAGGATATACAATATACTGCACCTAGTTTCCCAGGTTTTGTCGTAACAGAAGGCGGAGATCAAAATGCCTATATCAAAGGGAACTATCAAGTTCAGGAAGTTAGATACATCCTCACAGCACAAGAAGAGGGGAATTTTACTGCAACTCCTGCACATGCTAAGGTAGGTGTCGCAGATAGAAGCAGAAGAGATATTTTTGGTATGACTTTTGGAACCAAATGGAGACAAATGGCATCCAACGGTTTGCAAATAGAAGTATTACCTCAGGTTCAAGAGAGTGATCTGGTGGGTGACTTTACAGTGGATACAATCATAGATGCACAAGAAGTCAAAGCCAATAAGCCAGTGAATCTCACTGTGAAGATAGAAGGAAAAGGTAACCTGGAAAGTTTTGAATTTCCTAAATATGAGATAGATGGCGTTACCGTGTATAGTGATGAAGCCAAAGTAGAAACAAAGGTTGTAGATGGAGAGATCTATAGTAGCTATAGCAAAAGTTTTGCATTTATCTCTGAAGAAGACTTTACTATTCCTGAGCGGAATTTCTCTATGGTAACATTACAAGATCATCAGATGCAAACATTAAAGGTAAATGCTTATGAAGTCAGTATCAAAAAAGAAAAGTCTGCCATTAGCAGTACGGAAAGTACACAAACGGACGGTATAGTGCAAACAAAAATAGCACAGGTATCACAGACCAAAGATGTAACAGCAGAAAAGCAGGCAGAAGTAAAAAATATGGCATGGTGGATGCTTGCTGCAGCCTTCGGTTTGGGTGCGTTGTCTATGATCGTTCTCCAACGATTACCACGATTGAAAAGCAGAAGTGCAAATCCGTACAAAGAGTCTGAAGCTTTAAAAATACTGTATGCACACATGAGTGAAGACGCAAAAGTGGAAGAGATGGTACGTAAACTGTATGCCCGTAAAAATGGTGATAAA
>NZ_JBATIY010000119.1:0-2642 GCF_049668085.1 Sulfurovum sp.
GGATAAAGAAGACAACTCTATTACAATCGGTGATAATGGTATAGGGATGAATGAAGCAGACTTGATGGATCATTTGGGAACCATTGCCAAGTCTGGTACGAAAGCATTTATGGAAAACCTTACGGGTGATGCAAAAAAAGATTCAAATCTTATTGGACAGTTCGGAGTAGGGTTTTACTCTGTGTTCATGGTAGCAGAGAAAGTAGATGTTATCTCTAAAAAAGCTGGGGAAGATCAAGCTTATATGTTCAGTACAGATGGTACAGGTGAGTATGAGGTGAAGCCTGTGACGAAAGAAGAGCATGGAACTATTATCTACATTAAGCTTAAAGAGGATGAAAAAGAGTTTTTAGATAAGTGGAGAACACAAGAGGTAGTTAAGAAGTACTCTAACCATATTGCATACCCGATCATGTTGACCTACTCTGAAGAAGAGACAGAGGGTGAAGGTGATGAGGCAACGACTAAAATGGTCAATAAATCTGAACAGATCAATGCTGCTACTGCATTATGGACAGTTTCTAAATCTGAATTGAAAAAAGAAGATTATTCAGAGTTCTATAAAACCTTGGCACATGGTGATGATGAACCACTGACATATTTGCACAATAAAGTAGAGGGTGCCAATGAGTTTACAACACTTTTCTATATCCCTAAAAAAGCGCCTATGGATATGTATAGACCAGATTATGAAGCAGGCGTAAAACTTTATGTCAAACGGGTTTTTATCACAGATGACAATAAGGAGTTGTTACCACCATATTTGCGTTTCGTAAAAGGTATCATTGATTCTGAAGATCTACCGTTGAATGTGTCTCGTGAGTTACTTCAAGAGAACAGGATTTTGGCAAACATTAAACAAAATTCTACAAAGAAGATACTACAGGCAATTAAAAAACTAAGTGGTGAAGATGCTGATACATTCATTGAACAATACAATAGAGTCATGAAAGAGGGTATTTACATTGACAGTGTCAATAAGGAGTTGCTACTTGATATAGTCAAATATAAGAGTTCAACGGAAGAAGGCCTGGTATCATTTGAAGAGTATATGAGCCGTGGTAATTCTGAGAAAAAAGAGATCTATTATATTGTAGGTGATGATGAAAAAGTGTTGAGAAATTCACCACTGCTTGAAGCCTATAAAAAAGCCAATATCGAAGTACTTATCATGGATGACAAAGAGGTAGACAGTATTGTGACCCCTATGATAGGTTCTTATAAAGAGTGGAGTCTCAAAGACATTACAACGATCGATGCACCAGACTCTAAGAGTGAAGAAGAAAAAGAAGAGATCTCTAAAGAGTTTAAATCACTGACTGATAAGATCAAAGAAGTGTTGGGTGAAGAGGTCAAAGAGGTAAAAACTTCTACAAGACTTACTTCTAGTCCATCATGTGTGCTTAAAGACAGTTCAGACCCTATGGCTGGTATGGCTGCAATGTTTGCTCAAATGGGACAAGAGATGCCAGAGATACCTCTTATTTTAGAGATCAATCCCGACCACGAGATGATCAAAAAGCTGGATAGTCTTGAAGATAAGTCACTCTTTGATGATCTCTCATGGATTCTTTTAGATTCTGCAAAACTCTCAGAGGGACTTGAGCCTAAAGACAAAGGAGCATTCGCGCAAAGGGTAGCTTCTCTAGCGACAAAAGTACTATAGTGATAAGTTTAACTAGGGCATACCATAAAAAATGGTGTGCCTTCTAAAGTCGATTAAAGAAGTTGCTCAAACTCATGCATTGACATAGGTCTATGGCCATAATACCCTTGGTAGATATCACAATTTAAATTTTTTAATGATTCTAATGTTTCCTTATCTTCCACCCCTTCTGCTAAAACCTTAAAATCAAACTTTTCAGCAATGGCGATCACCGCTTCAACGATGATGGCATCCCCTTTGCTTTCATGCATATTTAAAATAAAAGATTGGTCTATTTTAACTAGGTTGACAGGGAGTTGTTTGAGATAGGAAAGTGAAGAGTATCCTGTTCCAAAATCATCTATGGCAACAGTAAATCCAAAACTTTTTAATTCTTTGATCTTTTTTGCCGCATCATCAATATTGCGCATAATACCACTCTCTACTATTTCTAATTCGATCCATTCTGGTTTTACGCCGTGTTTGTAAAGTTGTATCATGAGCTTTTCAACAAAGTGGGGTTGTAAAAAATGTAGAGTTGAAATGTTAAGTGCAATGTGATCTAATGGAAAATGACCTAGACGCTTAGTTAAATCCTTTATTTCAGCTAAGGCTCTATCAATGATCCACTCTTCAAGTTTGATAATGATACCACTCTCTTCAGCAATAGGTATAAATAGCCCTGGAGAGATAAACCCTTTTTCTGGATGTTCCCATCGTACAAGTGCTTCTGCACCGATAATTTTATTTTGTTTTATATCCATTTGTGGCTGATAGTGGACAATGAGTTCATTGTTTCTCATCGCTTTATGTATATCATTTTCTACCATGAGCGTTTCTTGTGTTTCTTTACTCATACTGCTTGCATAGAATTTATTCGTACCTCTAGTATCTTTCTTGGCTTCATACATGGCTGTCTCAGAACGTTTTAGAAGATCATAAGCAGACACTGTATTATTATTGAACATTACGACACCAGTAGTGAAACTTAAATGCT
>NZ_JBATIY010000120.1:0-5788 GCF_049668085.1 Sulfurovum sp.
ATCATTGACGGCATCTCTTCTCTCTTCATTATCTGTTATCGTCATGATCTTATCAGATGCTATATTTGATGTCATAATGATGATGGTATTTTTAAAATCGATCGTCACACCTTTGTTGTCTGTCAAACGACCATCATCTAATACCTGTAATAGTGTATTGAACACATCCGGGTGTGCTTTTTCTATCTCATCAAAGAGTACAACAGAGTATGGTTTTCTTCGTACTGCTTCAGTCAGTTGCCCACCCTCTTCATATCCTACATATCCTGGAGGTGCACCAACTAAACGAGAAGCTGCATGTTTCTCCATATATTCACTCATATCGATACGGATAAGTGACTTTTCAGAGTCAAAAAGAAATTTTGCAAGTGTCTTCGCCACTTGTGTTTTACCTACTCCTGTTGGTCCAAGGAACATGAAACTACCGATAGGACGATTGATGTCACTCAATCCTGCTTTGTTACGCTTAATGGCACGTGCCACAGCTTTTAGTGCTTCATCCTGCCCTACTACTTCTTCTTGTAGGATGCTTTCGATAGCAAGAATTTTTTCTTTTTCACCTTGAAGCATCTTAGAAACTGAAATGCCTGTCCAACGACTTACAATACTCGCTATCATCTCTTCATCAACTGAATTTTTAAGCAGAGTACCTTCAGACATCATCTGAGTCCACTTCTCTTCAAGTCCTTTAAGTTTCGCTTGTTCAGCAGGTATCTGCCCATATTCTATTTCAGCAGCTTTATTGTAATCACCTTCACGCTTAACATGTTCTGCCTGCGTTTGAAGCGTGTCGATCAATGTCTTTACTTCTGCTATCTCATTAAAGACATTTTTTTCATTCTCAAACTGATTTTGCAATGCAATACGTTTTTCTTCAAGGTCTGCTAATTCTTTCTCTATTTCTTCAATTCTAGCAGTGTTTTTGTCACTCTCTTCCATTTTAAGTGCTTCTTTTTCTACCTGTAATGTAGAGATCTCACGTTTAGATTTAGCCAGGTCAGTAGGTTCAGACTCTATCTGCATTTTCAATTCTGCTGCTGCTTCATCTATAAGGTCAATCGCCTTATCCGGTAAAAATCTGTCTGTAATGTATCTGTCAGACAATTTAGCTGCTGCGATCAAAGCAGAGTCCGTAATATTTACATTATGGTGTGTTTCTAATTTAGCTTTAATACCTCTAAGTATCTGTAATGCTTCATTGATACTAGGTTCATCTACTTTTACAGGTTGAAAACGACGTTGTAGTGCTGTGTCTTTTTCAAAGTACTTTCTATACTCCTTAAGTGTCGTTGCCCCAATGGTATGTAATTCACCACGAGCAAGTGCCGGTTTTAAAATATTCGCTGCATCATTTCCACCTTCAGAGGCTCCTGCACCAACAATGGTATGGATCTCATCGATGAATAAGATCACATTTCCAGACTCCTTCACTTCGTCTATGACCGCTTTTAGTCTGTCTTCAAATTCACCTCTGTACTTTGCACCTGCTATGAGTCGGTTCATATCTAAGCTCATTACACGCATGTTTTGAAGACTTAGAGGTACCTCTTTATTTACAATACGTTGTGCCAGTCCTTCTACAATAGCTGTTTTACCTGTACCAGGTTCACCGATGAGAATGGGGTTGTTTTTTGTCTTACGAATGAGAATTTGCATCATACGTTGCACTTCTTCATCACGTCCTATAACAGGATCTAACATGCCATCCAATGCTTTTTGGTTCAGATCATCTGCGTATTGAGCTAATGCTTCTAAAGTCTCATCACCAGATTGTGAGTCTATCTGTTTTCCTCCACGAATACTCTCTAAAGTCTTTTCAAATTCAGAAATATCAAGATATTTTGACATCGTATCACGGATAAAACTCTCTCCCACATTTGCCATAAGCCATGCATCCACAGCAAGATACTGATCTCCATTTGCAGTCATCACACCTTCTGCATTTTGCAGTGTACGTACAAGATTTTGTGAAAGTTTAATATTCTCTTTAGTTACAGACGAAACTGTAGGTAATTTATTGGCTATACTTTTTGTTTCTAACTCTATGGCAGCTTTATCTACATTCATTTTATTGAGTGCCTGATGTAAGATGGAGCCAGTGTTGGTAAGTAATGCCCACAATAAGTGAATAGGATCTACTTCTTGGTTTTTATTATGTAATGCTAATGATACCCCTGACTCAATAGTACCTTGCATTTGATTTGTTAATTTTTCTAGTATACTCATAGTATAACTCCTTAAAATGATTTAATTATGTTTAATTATACAACCTTTAGTCACCTCTTGTCAAGTTTATTTATTTACATTAGTTAAGACTGTTAAAAGAGTTTAGACTAAAATGATATTTCATAGATAATAATTAAACAAGTTACGTTATGATATTTGCATGAATTATACAATTGCACCAGAATTTACACCGATCATCGATGCTATAGAGATACATCTTATTGGGAAAAGAGAACCCATTGCTCTCTCTTTGGCCACATTTTTTGCTGGCGGACATTTACTTTTGGAGGACATCCCCGGTGTAGGGAAAACGACTTTAGCCAAACATCTTTCTCAAGTTCTTGGACTTGATTATGGCCGTATACAGTTTACCTCGGATATGCTCCCTTCCGATATACTTGGAGTCAATTACTATAACCAAAAAGAAGGTTCTTTCATTTTTAAGCAAGGCCCTATCTTTACCTCTTTTCTTTTAGCTGATGAGATAAACCGTTCTATGCCCAAAACACAATCTGCACTCCTTCAGGCTATGGAGGAAGGTGTCATTACCATCGATGCAACACCATACACACTTCCTAAACCTTTTTTTGTCATAGGAACACAAAACCCACATGAAGAAGTAGGTACATTTCCTTTACCTACATCTCAATTAGACCGTTTTATGTGTTCTTTTGGTATAGGCTATCCAGACAGAGAATCAGAAAGAGAGATCCTTAAAGGAGAAACAGGACATAGTTCCATTGTCTCAGATACCTTGATCACGCCTCAGCAAATAGAAACATATATGAAAGAGGCCACCATGGTCACCATCAGTGATACACTGCTTGATTTTCTTCAAGAGATCATTGCCTATACCAGAGAAGGCGGTGTATTTGAATATGGTATATCTACACGTGGAGCTTTGGCCTTAACGGCAATGACAAAATCTTGGGCTATGCTGCAGGGGCGTACCTATGCAACTGCTGATGACCTGCAGAGAGTTACCCCTATTGTATGTGCCCACCGTTTACGATTTAATGAGGGCAACACTACAGCAAAACGTATACATCATGAAATTTTTACACACGTTCGTTCAGATAAATAAACGCATAAAACGACATGCTACACGTTATAGCATTGTTTTAGTAGTATTACTTTTTGGACTTTTTCTAGAAGCATATATGCATGACTTTAACCTGGTATATATCACCCTCTTTTTTGTTTTTTCTTTAGGATTCTCTGCAGGTCCTATCGGTCTTTTAAATCTTGGTCACCTTGAAGCACACTATATACGTTCAGGACGCCTTTTTGCAAATCAAATAGGTAAGATATCTGTTCAAGTACAAAACAATTCAACGACTACATCATGGTCTGTGACGCTTCATAATGAAGATGATTCTGTAGCACTTGAACAGCTTAAAGGTAATGCATCAAAAATCCTTCACCTACCTGTATTACCTACTAAAAGAGGTACATTTATTCATAAGGGGTCTTATTTGCAGAGTAAATACCCCCTATCAACTGCACGTTTGGTCATGAAATTAAATGAAACATATGAAGCCATAGTCTACCCTGAACCCAAAGGCCTCTCTTTGCGTTCCTATTTACACCAAGAGGAAACCTATTATGGCGAAGAGAAAGAGTTTGATGGATTACGTGCGTATGACGGATCACAAAGACTCTCCAGTATACACTGGGCATCCGTAGCAAAAGGAGATATGTCTGTAAAAGTTTTTAGTAAAGAGACACAGACACCCAAGCTGGTCTTCAATTTTCATACTGCTGCAAAAAATGACGAAGACCGCTTATCACAACTCTGTTTATGGGTACTGGAATGCGAAAAACAGAATTTACCATTTATGATACAGATGCCTAAAAAGCTGTTAATGTCAAGAAAGGAGAGCACAGATGATATCCTCGAAACCCTTGCAAAATATTAAACTCTCCCCATTACAGCTTTTGGACCTCTCCTTTATTGTTGTACTTTTACCTCTTATGCTTGTACTGAAAGTACCAATGTTGATCTTTACATTTATGGTCTTAGGCATACTTCTCTTTAAAAAAACACCTGCAAATAATTATCTGATCATATTTGTCTTTTTTATGGGTATATTGGCTCTGTTTTTATCTCTATATGGAGTATTCTCTTTTAGGGGCCTTTCTCGTTTGAAACTCTTCCTTGAATTGCTGGTTTATCTCTTACTTATCGTTGTTTCGATGCAAAGACTGACAAGAGAGATCAACTTCTATTTACTGCTCTCACCTATGTTGTTCTTAGCACTTTCTTTGTTCTTTTTTCATGGTATTGTCATGCTTATCTATGTCATATGTGAGATCTTTTTTCTGCTTTGGCTGATACTTGCACACCGCATGGGTGGAGATATGATAGAAAGCTTCCGTTCGAGTATGGTGATGTTCATGTATTCCCTACCCTGGGTTGTGGTACTTTTTATCTTTTTCCCACGTATCTCATTTGAACATGCAAACTACGGATTTAAAGGGGAAACTACACAACGTATGGGACATGACGGTACGATGTACTTAGATAGTAAAGCCCTTCTTGTCCCTTCTGATCGTATTGTGATGGAAGTAGGATTTGATAAAGAGGTTCCCCCATCTAGCAAGCTTTATTTTCGGGGAAGCATACTTTATCAAGATAAAAAAAGCCATTGGGAAGCACTCCCCGATTATGTAACAAGAGAAAGCAAAGCTTACTACCCAACAAAAGGAGAAAAAATTGATTACAAGGTCACTTTATATCCTACACAAAAGCGTTGGATATATATGCTCGATATGCCTTCCCGTGCGGTAAAAGATGCTGATCTAGACAGAGACCTGATCAGTACAGTTGAAAAGCCAGTTAAAGAGCCTATACATTATGCCGCTAGTTCTTCACTAAGCCCAAGATTTCATGATGTTTTAGATAGCTATACACGCAATGAGTCATTGTATTTTGATACAGAGTATAATCCTGAAACCTATATAGCAGCTCAAAAGATCAAAGAAGAGTTTAATGCACCAGATAAAAGAGCAAGTGCTATAATGACATTCTTTCAAAACCAATCTTTGACCTATACCCTGAAACCTGATACGCTCGATATCAACAATACCACAGACTGTTTTTTATTTGATAAACGACGAGGGTATTGTGTACACTTCGCCTCTTCTTTTGTTACCATGGCTCGTATGGCAGACATACCAGCACGTATAGTCACAGGATACAAGGCCGATAAAGCGAATAGTCTCAACAATTATCTTCCTGTAAAAGAGCGTGATGCACATGCATGGGCTGAACTTTACGTCAATGATCACTGGACAAGATATGAAACTACCAGTACTGCATCAGGCATGGACGAACAATCAGCAGTGGCATTAGGTACACTTGATGCCAATAAAGGGAATGATCAACTTCTTGAGAGAGTGAATCTTTATCTCATGTATGTAAAATATCAGGTTGAGACATGGATACTCTATTACAGTAATATCAGACAACTGCAACTTATCCAATATGCAAAAGAGAACCCGAGATTTATCCTCTTTTTTGTATTCTCTTTACTTGTTTTAGCCCTAGTCTCTTTCAGCA
>NZ_JBATIY010000121.1:0-13191 GCF_049668085.1 Sulfurovum sp.
GTAGTAGGGATTATAGCCGGACTTGTAGGTGCAGATATCCAAACAGCAATGCAAAATCCTTGGGTCCTTACTATTTTTGCCGGTATGTTTGTCGCATTGGCATTTTCACTTTTTGGATATTATGAAATAGGTTTACCTGCCTCATGGCAGTCTAAACTTACAAAAGTGAGTGATGATGCACAAGGAAAAGGTATCCTTGGGACGGCAGTCATGGGATTTCTATCTGCACTGATTGTAGGCCCATGTGTAGCACCACCACTAGGAGGGGCAGTACTCTTCATCTCTCATACAGGAGATGCTTTCTTAGGTGGTTCAGCGCTCTTTATCATGAGTATAGGTATGGGTATGCCCCTGCTACTTGTAGGTATAGGTGCTGGTAAATTTATGCCAAAACCAGGCGGTTGGATGACTGTAGTGTCTCAAACGTTTGGTGTAATGATGTTAGGTCTGGCTATCTTTATGCTTTCCCGTATACTTCCAGATAGTCTTACGTTGATACTATGGGCATTGCTATTTATAGGTACATCACTTTATATGGGTGTATTTAATCCTAGCAGTGAAACAAAAGGTGCTAAGAAACTTTTCCAACTCTTAGCAATGGTTTTCTTAATGTATGGGGGATCACTATTTATCGGTGGTATGAGTGGTTCAAGTTCCATTATAAGACCATTTGAAAAATTTACACAGTATAGTGGAGCAGTAGCCACTGCAGCTATGCATACAAATAAGGGTTATAGAGGTTATAGTATAGAACGTCTACTGAAAGAGGTAAAAGAATCGGATAAGCCAGTGGTTGTTGATTTTACTAAAAAATCTTGTACTGCATGTGTAGAACTGGACGAGATCACGTTCCCGGACCCAAGAGTACAGGAACACCTTCAAAAGTTTACTTTTATTAAAGTGGATCTTACTGACAATACAGATGCAGACAAAGCATTGCTTAAAAAGTTTGAGCTTTTTGGTACACCGAATATTATTTTCTTTAACAAAGAGAATAACTTTTTACCAGAGAAGAGTTTAACGGGATTCATACCGCCTTTAGATTTTGCGGGGCATTTAGAGAGTATCTTGAAAACTGAAAAGAAAGAGTCTACTGAGTAGACTCTTTCTTCATCCATAGGAAGATCCTATGGTTACTCCTCATCGCTACTATCAGTAGTATACACACCAGTTAATTTTTTCCAAATGATCGAAGCGTTAAGCCCAAACCAGATCAAAACACCTACACCTAATGTTACAGCCCATCCTGCTTGTTCAAAGTCTGCTACATTGATAAGATCGTACTCTTGTAGACCCCAGACAAATGCGGCAATGATGATAGCAGCGATGATCGCACCGTAAAATTTTAAACTTTGAAAGATCGATTTGATGGCAAGCAACCATAGGGCAAGCATGATCAGTATAGCAAAAGGTTTAAAGCCTGACAATATGTCATCAACATTTGAGATATAGTTTATAAAATGGTGTCCAGTAGGATTCCAAGTGCCAACTGAAAGTGCTAGAGATAAGATAAGTGTTACCCACCAGGCTAAATGGGTAACTTTTTTGCCGCCTTTTGTTGTAGATGTATTTGTGAATACATTTGGATTCATGTGTATTTCCTTGAGTTTAGTGTGAAAATATTATAGCCAAATATTTTTTTAGCTATAATGTCATTAGTACTGTGAGTGCATCACAGAATTTAAAATGAAACGGAATAACACATGCAAGAAAAATCAAAAAATTTAACGATCAATATAGGTGAAATAAACACTTTAGAAGTGATGCGTGATACAGATTACGGCTATTTCCTAGAAGCCAAAGATGGGAAGGAAGTACTTCTACCAAATATCTATGTCATGGAAGATGAGATGCCTATGGGTTCACTGATAGATGTCTTTGTCTACACAGACAGTGAAGACCGTCCTGTTGCAACCACTAAAATGCCTTATGCAAAACTGGGAGAATATGGATACTTCACGGTAGTAGATTACAAAGCCTATGGCGCATTTGTAAACTGGGGACTTCCTAAAGATCTATTTGTACCTCTTTCACAACAAAAAGAGCATTTTACTATAGGGAAAAAGTATCTTTTACGAGTCTGTTTAGATGAGCAGACAGATCGTCTTTTTGCTACTCAGAAAATAGGAAAATACTTAAACCGTGACATGAAAGGATTGCATCAAAACAAAGTGTTAGATGCTATTGTTTTGGCTGAAACGCCATTGGGTTTTAAAGTAGTAGCCGATAATCAGTATGAAGGTATGCTTTTTACAAATGAGATTTTTGAAGACATCCGTATAGGTGACCGTAAAAAAGTCTATATTAAAAATGTAAGAAAAGATTTTAAACTGGATCTCTCTCTCCAGCCCATAGGAAAAAAAGCGAAAATAGGAGAAGCTGAAGGTACTATTTTACAACTACTGAAAGAGGCGGATGGAACATTGCCTTTCACCTATAAAAGTGATGCAGATGAGATCAAAAATAAGTTTGGTATGAGTAAGAAGAATTTTAAACGTACTTTGACAGAACTGATTGAGCGTAAACAAATACAATTATTAGATGATGCAATTGTTTTATTGTAATATACTAATCATACAATATTAAAGGAAAAGATATGGAATTCATGGATTTATTAAAAGCAGGTGCTTCTATCATAAAGAATAATGGTGATGATGCAACAACAGGACTTGAGATAGATGATATCGCCAATGCGTTGGGTAACCTTGTAGGAAATGGTCAAGGGAGTATAGATCTTGTGAAGTTTGTAGGTGGACTTT
This sequence comes from Sulfurovum sp., assembly GCF_049668085.1. Taxonomy (GTDB): domain Bacteria; phylum Campylobacterota; class Campylobacteria; order Campylobacterales; family Sulfurovaceae; genus Sulfurovum. The sequence continues at coordinate 2,760 of NZ_JBATIY010000121.1, forward strand.
CACAAAATGGTTTGGGTGAGATAGTAGGTTCATGGTTAGGGAATGGAGAAAACAAATCTATTTCGGTAGAACAGATCACGACGCTGTTAGGTTCTGATAATATTGCTGCTTTTGCCTCAGAACTTGGCCTTTCTCAAGAGAGTGCAGCCGGTGCTTTAGCAGATGCAGTGCCTCAGGTTGTAGATCAGGCAACAGCAGGGGAAGGTACGATTATGGATGAGATGCTCTCTAATGTAGGTGGACCTAAAGGTGCTATGGATATGCTTGGAAAGATGTTCAGATAAAGTATACATTCCCAAACTAAGTTTGGGAATAAGAAAAAGAAAGTGTTGAATTTGTTATTTATCTTCTTTTTTGATGAAAAATGATCCTACGGTTGTTGTTAAGAACATAAACAATAGCATGCTCACCATACCCATTGCGCTACCGCTGTCAGTATCTGGTTCAGTTACGGGCTCGACAACAGGTGCAATATCTCCCCCTGCATATAAACATGATGTAATGACGGCTACACTTACTAATAATTTAATCATACTGTTTTTCATGGTATTTCCCTTTTTTATTTATATAGTCTAAATACTTTACGTATTGCATCGTATGAACCTACATTTAAGAGGCGCCAAAAATTGAAATATTTATAATTCCAACTTATTAAATATTATAACATTATATACTTGATGATACTTTATTCAATTTTGATGTATCATCTTCGAAATTCTATGACAATTTGACACTTGTATCGTATTCATATTAGTTACTTTGCTACAATACAAGAAAAAATAAGGACATACTATTGTGAGATACTTTTTATTTTGTCTTCTGCCCTTGTTTCTTTTCTCCAAACCTCTTAAAGTGGCGACCTATAATGTTGAAAATTTTTTTGATGCAGTCTATCAAGGCACTGAATACAAAGAGTATACACCGGGTAAACATAATTGGAATAAGCGCATGGTTGATATAAAGCTAAACCATACAGCTGAAGTCATTTGTGATCTGAATGCAGATATCTTAGGACTTCAGGAAGTGGAAAACAGTCATATCTTGCATCAACTCATGAGACGACTGAAGAAGGTAGGGTGTTCTTATAAATACTCTGCGATCACTGACAAAAAGAATGCATCCATCCAAGTAGCATTATTATCACATTACCCCATAAAAAAACAATATGACATACAGGTGAGTTTCAGTGAAAGAGTGAGAAGCATCTTGGAGGTTGAAGTTGATATAGAAGGGGAATCTATTACGCTTTTTGTAAATCACTGGAAATCCAAAGCCTATAAAGGGTACAAGAGTAAACGTATTGAATATGCAAAAGCTTTGCAGTCTCGAATCTTAAAGATGCCTGATACAAAAGAGTATATTATTTTGGGAGATTTTAAAAAGAAAAAACCTGCCCCTCCAAATGGAAGCCGTCTAAAGATACACTATGCTCATCTTGGTTATTATAAGAAATTACAAGTAGTCATCTACAGTAAAAAAGATTTTGAGATATTGGAGTAAAAATGGAATATTATAGTTGGATATTGGCATTTCATGTGATGAGTTTTGTCTCTTGGATGGCAATGTTGTTTTATTTGCCGAGATTGTTTATCTATCATCGTGAAAATGCTGATACAAGAGCATTTACAGAGATCGTAGAGATTCAGGAATATAAACTTTTTAAGTATATAGGTGTACCTGCTATGTGGGCGACCATCATTACTGGTGCAGTCATGCTTTATTTGAATTCAGGTATTTTTTCAAGTGGCGGATGGATGCATGCTAAGCTATTGTTTCTTGCTTTTCTTATTGCGTATCACTTCTCTTTAAACAGTATTCGTAAGACACTTTTGGAGAATCCGCATTATAAAACCTCTAAATGGTTAAGAATTTATAATGAAGTACCGACATTACTCATGATATTTATTGTAATCATGGTGGTAGTTAAACCCTTTTAACTCATTTGTGATATAATCTTTCTTAACTAATATTATAAGGCAATAGCCTACACTTTAGTAAAATGAATTTGAAAGGGGCTTTGCCCCTTTTTATAAAAGGAAAATAGTATGCAACTCCCTGCTATCACATTACCAACAGTAGAACTTCCATTTGACATCCCTGTTTTATTACACCCTGCAGTAGTCCATTTTGCTATTGCTCTACCTGTAGTGATCCTCTTACTGGAGCTTATAAATCTGATCTTGAGAAAGAAAGCAATAAGCGGTGTTTCTTTCTTTTTGATCCTACTGACAGTTGTTGTATCCATCGGTGCATACTTTACGGGGCTAGTTGATGGAAAGGAAGCGTATCCTGCATTGAGTGAAGCGGCTAAAGAGGCACTTAGTGAACATAAGACCTTGGGAACATACCTGATGTTGGCATCTGGTGTGCTCTTACTCCTTAAATTACTGGCTATGCTTGCAGGTAAAGGTATTTTAAAAGGGCTCTATCTTTTAGTTCTTATCGCATTTGTTGTAGGAATCTTTGAACAAGGAAAAGAAGGTGGTGAACTTGTTTATAAGTATGGTATGAATGTTGAACAGGTAAAAACATTAGATGATAAGATATTTGATCTGGAAGAAGCTCTTGAAGAAGCAGCAGAGAAAACGGAAACTGTTAAAGAAGAGAGTGCTCCTTCTGAAACTGAAGTAACACCTGAACCAACGGCTCCTGTAACACTACCTGAAGAAACTATACCAGTAGAAACTATGCCTGTTGAGACTATGCCTGTTGAGACTATAAAAGAAACGGTCACTGAAACGGTAGAAACTAAAGTAGAAGAAGCAGTGATAAAAGTAGAAGGCATGCCTGAAGAGATGGTGCAGCCTCAAATACCTATGCACTAAATTCTACTAATAACCTAAGACCCGCCATCTCCGGCGGGGTCATACTCTATGTCATAACGCTCATCATCTGTATTTGTTTTTAAATTCGAAAGATACTTTGCCATCTCTTTGGTTTGATTCTCATCAAGTGCTTTAGCAAAAGATATCATTACTGTGCCAAAGGCAGAACGAGGTTTTCCTTGTTGCAAGTCTTTAAGTCTTCTAAGTAATATATCTTCACGTATTCCCTGTAATCTAGGCGAGGCCCCCATACCTTCACCATACATGCCATGACAGCTATTGCAAGCATTTTTAAGATAGAGTGCCTCCATTTCGCTGTTGGCAAAAGAGAATAATGATAAGGCCGTAAAAATAAAAAGTTTTCTCAAAGAGTGTCTCCTTGTTAAAATATGTTGACATTCTAACTAAAAAATGTGGATAGAAAATAAAAAGAATCTTTATTTACACTTCTTGAATAGATTTAAGTTGATCATACACAGGAGTGTCAATAGAGGATCTTTGCCAGATAAAGACCCTCTGCAGGAGCAAGCTTAGTGGTATGCTTCTTTTGACATTTTAATTGTTCTTGTAGCTGAATTATGCTCATTTTATTTTGTGCACATAACATGGCTGCATCTACCATCATGCGTACCTGTGAACGAAGAAAACCATTGGCTTGAAAATAGATAAAATGATAGCCATTACGTTCTTTATAGACTGTACGATAGATTTCTCGGACAGTGGTGTGTGTTACAGTACCCGTTTTATGAAAATCATTGAAATCATGTTTCCCTTCAAATATTTTGAGTGCATTGATAAGTAACTCAGGATTGAAATCTTGATAATATGAAACATATTTTTGTTCAAAGACAGAAGGTCTATGTGTTTTAAATACATAACGATAGACTCTTTTTTTAGCGCCAAATCGCGCGTGAAAATCATTTGTTACAGGAGTAATATGTTTAAAAAAAATATCGCTCAGTTTTCGATTGAGATTGCATTTGAGTTTTTCTAGGTCTGTCCAGTACTCAGGTAGATCAAAGTGTATGACTTGTCCACTGGCATGTACCCTGGCATCTGTTCTACCGCTTCCAACGATAGGGGAATCTATCTGTAAAGAGTTAAGTGCCTCTTTAATAGCACTTGTTATGGTAAGTTTTGTGGTAGTTTGTTTTTGAAAGCCTTGATATTGGCTTCCATCATAACTTATAACAGCTTTTACACGCATACAAGAACCATTAGAAATATTTAGATACACGTTTTTTAAAGAGCCATTGACCCAGTATCATTATCACTATGACAGATATTCCTAAGATAGGAAGTGTTCCCCATTTTTGTAAAGAAGAGGCTATGGCATAGAAAAACAGTGTACTTACAAAGATGACAGTAAATGAACGGTTTGGTTGATAGCGCGGATTTATCATTGTGAAAGAAGCTACAAGGTAGACTGAAAGCACAGGGATGAGACTGACAAAAATAAAAAACAAGAGTTTATGCATGATCTTACTGTTGTGTTGTGCTTCTTGCCAATAGGATAGAATACTTTTAAATTCAAACCCTTTCTTTTTTGCATTATCAAAGATCTCCAAGGTTTTATATTCTGCCTGCTGGAGTTTTATTTCTGAATAGGTATATCCATAGCCGTCATTGAGCAGTAATGAGGTTACATCTTCATTACGATTTAACTTCCCCGTATGAGATGAGAAAAACTGTTCATTTGTTTTATCGGTACGATTGTAAATAACAATATTTTGAAATGTATCCTCTGTTTTATCTTTAACATAAATATAATAGCTTCCAAATTTTTGACCTAGCTCCCCTGGAACAATATTAAGTTTTGCATCATTTCTTTTCTCTTCTTTAAAAGCCCTATAAAATTGTTTGCTAAGTGGCATGGCCAGTAAAGAGATAGTAGTCAAAAGAAGGGAGAAGAGAAGACCTATCAAGAGTAAACCGCTGAGTATCTTTTTGGATTTGAGTCCAAGTGCATAGAGGGCAATCAGTTCATTACCCTGAGAAAGATTCACGAGTACATTTGCCAATGCAGCAATAAATGAGAGAGGAAGTGTATAAAAAACAATCTCTGGAATGGAGTAACTGTAAAGCAAGAGCAACTCTCCAAAATCGATCTGTATCTTTGAAGTAAGAGCGGCAATTCTTACAAGAAAGACAAGAGAGATAATAATGAAAAATGGCAGAAATATCGTTAGAAATGACCTTGTAAAGTTTGATGAAATGTACCCTTTAACGTTAACCATAGATAATCGTCTCCAAGAGTTGAGCAGCTTGTGTATCATAAAGGTATACGATAAATGTGGCTAAAGCCAGAAAAGGAACGAAAGGGACCCCTTTATCCCTCCAAATGAGTGCAGGTATCATCGCCAATAAAGCAGAGAGAAAAAGTGCAACAAAAAAGTTTGGAAATCCAAGCAATGCACCCATGGTACCAGCTACGATGACATCTGCTCCACCCATAGCCTGTTTTCTAGCAAGTAGTGAGGAGAGTAAACCTATAAGATAGAGTCCACCCGCTGCTATACTTGCGAAGAGAAGTGCCATGAGAAACTCAGGTTGAACAAGAGCAAAAATAAGTGCTGCAAAGTTCACATTATCAGGTACGGCCATATATTCAAAGTCGATCATCACAAGTGCAAGCAATGAAGCAAAAGAGGCTGCAATAAAAGGTAGATACCACACAAGCCCTAATTTGAAATATAGTGCGACAAAGATAATCCCGGTCAGGAATTCAACCATAGGGTACTGTGCTGAGATCTTCTCTTTACAAAAATAACATTTTCCTCTCAGGAACAACCATGAGAATAGGGGGATATTATGCCACCATTTTAAAGCAGTTTGACAGCTCTGACACTTTGATGAAGGAAAGACAATACTTTCACCTTTTGGTATACGGTAGATGACAACATTTAAAAATGATCCGATCATCGTTCCAAAGATAAATACAATGATCGCTATTTCTATAAGTATATTTTCTGGCATTATATTCCTCCAAAGCGTCTGTTGCGCTGTTCAAAATTTGTTATGATCTCACGTAATTCCTTGCTTGTAAAATCAGGCCAGAGTGTTGCTGTGAAGTAGAGTTCAGCGTAGCTTAATTGCCAAAGTAAAAAGTTGGAAACACGCTCTTCCCCACTGGTACGTATGAGTAGATCTATATCACTGTAGGGTGTTTGCAAAGCTGAAGAGATATCTTCTTCTGTGACATGTGCTTTCCCCTCTCCAATGAGTGTATTGACCGCATGTGTTATTTCTGCACGACCACCATAGTTGAGTGCAAGTATTTGTGTGAGGCTGGTATTGTTTTTCGTCAGTTCTTCCGTCTCTTTGATACGTTTTTGTAAAGCCTTTGAAAATGCTGTGAGATCTCCAATAGCTTGGAAACGAATATCATGTTCCTGATAGGTAATGAGTTCATCTTTAAGGTATTTATCTAACATTTTCATCAGAAACTCAACTTCCAATTTAGGACGTTTCCAGTTTTCTGTGCTAAAAGCATAGAAGGTAGTTGTCTCTACTGTTGGATGTTTAGCACAACACTTGGTGACTTCACGGATCGTCTCAGCTCCTCGTTCATGACCTTTGGTACGTTTTAGACCACGTTTTTTTGCCCATCTCCCATTACCGTCCATAATAATAGCGAGATGTTTCAGCACTGTTTTACCCATCTATCAGACCTTTTGCTTGATCAAGGATCTTTGTTGCAAGTGTGAGCTTATCTGTACGCCCTAGTGGAATCTGTTTCTCTTTGGTGATAAATGTGATCTCATTGTCACTCCCCCCAAAACTTTTTGCATCATCCAAAAGGTTATAACAAACAGCATCTACCCTTTTTTTCTCCAAAAGTGCTATAGCATTGTTCAGTCCCTCTTGGCTATCCATTTCAGCTTTAAATCCTACGGTTTTGATCTTGCTTTTATCGATAGTAGCAAGTACGTCAGTTGTTTGTTCCAGTTCGATATTCCAGTGAGTACCGACACTTGATTTCTTTACCTTGCCATCTTTGGGTTTAGTGGGTTTGAAGTCAGCTACCGCGGCCACCATAAAAAGATAAGGCATAAGTGCACTTTCTTGCGTTGTAACTGCAGTGATACTTTTTTGTGTTTCTTGGAGGATATCCTCAGCGCAATTGGCTTCTACACGCTTGATATTCAAAGGTAGATCACTGAACCCCATGGTAGAGATATAGGTGACATTCGCCCCTCTAAGGCAGAGTGAAAGGCTGAGAGCATTTGCCATCTTGCCTGAAGAGAAGTTGGAGATGTAACGTACTTCATCTATCTTCTCACGTGTACCTCCACCAGTAACTACCACTTCTCGATCTTTCCAAAATGGATCTTTGAACAGGGCTTTTGCTGTAGCATAGAAGACCTCTATCGGTTCAGCCAGTGCACCGCTTCCTGTATCTCCACATGCAAGTAGTTTCTCTTGCGGCTCGATGATCGTATAGCCGTTAGATTTGAGATGATGGATGGAGTCTCTTGTAGCGTGGTTAAGGAGCATATTGGTATTGGCTGCAGGGGCGATGATGATCTCTTTCGTGTAGGCAAGGGCAGTTTGTGTGAGGATATTATCAGCGATTCCGTGGTTTAGTTTATTGATCGTGTTTGCCGTAGCAGGTGCAATCACAAAGGCATCACATTTTTTACCGATATCGATATGATTGAGTTCACTGCTCCAGCTTTCAGTAGCGTCAGTCAGTACTGTATTACGCGTCAATGCTTCGAAAGTCAGTGCTGAAACAAAACGTTCTGCAGAAGAGGTCATCACAATGTGTACATCTGCTCCCGCCTTGACAAAGAGTCTTGCGATATCACAAGCCTTATAGGCTGAGATACTTCCTGTGACTCCGAGTAAGATAGTTTTTCCGTTCAGATCAACCTGCATTATTTCTCTCCGAAAAATTTATAGAAGAAGCCTTTTATGGTCTTCATTGGAGCCCTTGAAATAGCAAGTTCTCCCTGGGCCACATTTTTGTTTATTGTACTTCCAGCAGCTATGATAACATCATCTTCTATGGTAACTGGTGCAACGAGTTGTGTATCTGACCCAACAAAGACATTTTTACCTATGTTCGTTTGGTATTTGTTCTTACCATCGTAATTACAAGTGATGACACCTGCACCAATGTTAGAACCTTCCTCTACAGTAGCGTCTCCTATGTAGGCAAGATGACCTGCTTTAACACCGGTAAGTGTAGACTTTTTGACTTCAACAAAGTTACCGATATGTGTGTTGATAAGCTTAGTATTTGGTCTGATTCTACCCATAGGTCCCACATCCGAATTTTGAATATATGCATCTTCAATGACAGAGTGCGTTTTAATGTGTGAAGCGATGATATGAGAAGCACCCTGAATGCTCACGCCATTTTCCAACATACATTCGCCTTCAAAAGTAGCACGTGAATCGATGTAGATCGTTTCTGGTAAACGCATAGAGACACCTGCTTTCATCCACTCTGTTTTGATACGTCTTTGAAGTATCTCTTCTGCATGTGCAAGGTCAAGTTTGGAGTTCACACCCTTAAATTCTTCTTCCTCTACGATAACAGGATGTACAGGTTTACCTTCATCTACAGCCATTTTAATGATGTCCGTAAGGTAGTACTCTTTTTGGGCATTGTCATTACTGAGTGCAGGAATATAACTTTCTAGTAACTCTTTTTTAACACAATAGACACCTGCATTCACCGTTTGTATCTCTTTTTGTTCGGGCTTACAGTCTTTTTCCTCAACGATCTCTACTACACTGCCTTCACTTATGACGACACGACCATACCCGGAAGGGTTATCCAGTTTGATCACAGACATGTTAATGTCAGCATCTCCCTGCATCAGTGATTCAAGTGCATTCATGGTTACAAGCGGCATATCACCATTGAGTATAAGTGCTTTGCTGTGTGTAACATGTACACCTTTCATCGCTCCACCTGTTCCAGGAAATTGTACGGCATCTTGCATATGAAAATGTATGCCACTATAGTGAGCTTCTATTGATTCTTGTATACGTGCCGCTTGGTGGTAGAGTACCACTGTGATATCATCAGAGATCTTCTTTGCTGCATCTATCGCATGAAAGAGCATAGACTTTCCGGAAATTTCATGAAGTACCTTGGGGGTAGTTGACTTCATTCTTGTACCTTGACCTGCTGCGAGTATGACAACACTTATAGACATTTTGGACCTTTTGGGTAAAATTACAAAATTATATTATTATTGTGATTATATCCAATGGAAATTAAAGGTATGAAGTTTGAACTGTAAACATTTTGGAAGTTGTGGCTCTTGTGGACTCTATAAGATAGGATATGAAGAGCAGTTAAAGCAAAAACAGCAGAGGGTTTCGGGACTTTTGGCTCCTTTTTATCAAGGAGATTTGGAACTGTTTGATTCTCCTACTGACCATTACAGAGCCAGGTCAGAGTTCCGCATTTGGCATGAGGGTGATGTTTGTGATTATGCTATGGGCAAGATGCAAATAGATGGTGTAGAGAAAAAAGGTGCTATCACCATAGAAGAGTGTCCTAAAGTCATAGAACCTATAGAAAAACGTATGTGGAAGTTACTCGAAAAGATCAATGCTTCCACTGAAGTATTAAAGCAGCGACTTTTTGCAGTGGAGTTTTTAGCGACAACCACAGATGAATGTCTCATCACAATGCTATACCATAGAAAATTAGATGATGTTTGGAGTACTGAAGCAAAACAGCTTGAAGAGGAACTTGACTGTAAGATCATGGGACGAAGCCGTAAACAAAAGGTCATTCTTTCAGATGAATTCGTCACAGAAAAGTTGGATATCGATGGAAAAACATTTACCTATGTTCAGTATGAAAGTGGATTTACCCAACCCAATCCTACGGTCAATGTGAAGATGATAGAGTGGGCAATTAAGCAGGCTAAAACGGTAGGGAAGGGTGACTTCTTAGAAAGTTATTGCGGACTGGGTAATTTTACATTACCTCTTTCTCACTACTTTGATAAGGTTTTGGCCACAGAGATAAGTAAACGTTCGATACAGGCAGCATTGGAAAACTGTGCACTAAATGGTGTTGACAATATTACTTTTGCAAGATTGGCATCAGAAGAGATGACAGAAGCATTGAATGGAGTAAGGGAGTTCTCCAGACTTAAAGAGATAGATTTGAAAAGTTACAATTTCAGTACGGTCTTGGTAGACCCTCCAAGAGCTGGATTAGATGAGGGAACGATAAAACTCATTTCAAATATAGACAATATTATTTACATTTCATGTAATCCTGAAACACTTGCAAGAGATCTTGAAACATTGGTACAATCACACGAGGTGATAGAATCAGCAATGTATGATCAGTTTCCTCATACGACACATGTAGAGAGTGGTGTATTTCTTCGTAAAAAATAGTTTTATTTGATGATAAACCTCTCTTTGTAAGTAGAGAGGTCACTTTTGATATAGAGTAAGAGATATTTTTAATCACACTTAGCAGAAATCCCAATGGTCCTTAGCCGTTGGGATGAATGCGTATAAGGTGCTAACCTTGATTTTTGATATAGTTCTGAATAGTATCAGGACTTGCTTCTCCTATTGAGCATACAAAATACCCATCAGTCCAAAAAGTATTTTCTTTC
>NZ_JBATIY010000122.1:0-8371 GCF_049668085.1 Sulfurovum sp.
GCTCCTGGGAATTGTTTGGAAATTTCTTCTTCATCAAAAGTATAACGAAACTCTTCTATATACTTCATCAATAATTGATAGGCATGATTTAACTGTTCCATCTCTGCAACATCACCTCCTCGGTCAGGGTGCTTCTTTTTAGCCAAGAAATGATATTGTTTTTTAATATCTGCCCTGCTTATCAATTTAGGTAACTGTAATATCTCTAGGGCTTTTTCTATCTCCTCTTTAGGACTGATGATCATTATTCAGTTCCCACTACACCAAACGGTATAAAATTCAATTGTAAATAAAAAGTGGTATCCTCAGTATATCCTGTAGGTCTAGGTACAATATCTTGTCTGACGGAAGCTGTTGCACTCCAGCAATCACGATGATAACTCCCCCCAAATCTCCACTGCTTACTTGATTCATCATCCACATCATAGGTTAAACCACCATTCAACTTGATCCGTTCATTGAATGTGTACGCAAAGGAGAAATAAACTTCATTTGCGTACACATCATCATCCGAAGTAGCACTATACGTAGAGTCATCGGGTAAGATCTTTTTATACGTATGTCCAACACTAAAACGATAATCCGTTTTATTCAATCCAATACGACTCGAAGATTCACGTATTTTCCCATATTCATGAGAATAGGTGATATTATTATAAAAGTTCCACTGCTTTAAATTGTACTGCATCTCATTACTCAAATCAGCAACCTCATACTCTCGATCAAGGTAATATAATTGAGAAAATCTTTGAAAAAATTTCAATTTCATATTTTCATCATAAAAATATTGGCTCAAGCCTAGTACATACTGTTCTTCAGGCAATCCAACAGCAAACAGTTCCTGCTGTTCCTCGCTTAATGAATCAAACTCTACAGGAGACTGGTTTTCACTCCCCGGTTTAATATATCTGATAGAGGGCTGTAATACATGGACAAAACCTTCATACTTTTTCGTTAGATCTGTGAAAAGTTTCACTTTATGTATATTACTGTAGTACTGAAACTCATCATGAATATAATCCCCATTGCCAAAAAAGAATTTACTATAATAGATCTCTTCACCCAAAGAGAGATTTAAAAAATCATCAAAAAATGCTGTGGTAAATTCCAGTGGTATTTTGATTTCTGCTTGCTTAAGCGTCGTACCTTCTTCTCTATGGAGATTGTTAATAAGAAAATCTGCACTGTAGGTTAAATTATCCCATATCAAATGACTCAAGTATTTATGAAATTGCATAGAGGGGAGTATTTGAAGTGTATCGTCATTATCATCTTTTCTTGTATCTATGAAATATTTAGCATTCAACCCTGTATAGTAGTCATTGTTATAAAGAAAATAATTGACTCTCGATTCTTGTAAAGGTACAAGTCCAAAATGTGTAAGGTGGCTTTGCTGCAAATTCAAGTAATCAATATCATTGAGATAGGTTGAGTTAATATACAGACCATCTGTGAACCCTGGGGATAACTTGTGAGAAAATACTCTAGAAGATTCATAGTTAAACTCTACACCATAATGACTGTCATCTTCAAGATTATTATCTTCTACATAATCTTGTTTATCTTTAAAATACCCTACCCTCAATGCTCCAGAGGAGTGTGCTGAATCGGCGAAACGCAATGTCGTATAGAGCCCTAAACTCCTTGAAGTCCGTATCTGAGGGTTGAACTCCATATCCATACTGGGTGAAATTGCCCAAAAGATAGGTTGTTCATAACGGAATCCTTCTCTGGATGAATATCCAAAGCTTGGGAAAAGCAGACCCGAAGTTCTTTGTCTATCTAAGGGAAAGGCAAAATAAGGTGTATAAAATACAGGCATGTCCCATAAATACATTTTTGTATCATAAAGCTTCATATACTGTGCTTCACTATCGTACAGAGAACGTGAGAAGGTCATTTTCCATAAAGGGTCTGAAATGTCACAGCTTGAAATCACTGATGTGCCTAGCGTATAGTTTGTATCTTGCCTATGCGCTTCCTCTGTAAAAAGCCATACATCATTTTTACTCATAAGAAAAAGCTCATCAAAGGCAACTTCTTTTGTATCCGTATATATCTCAATATGGTTGCTATGTTCTTTCGTACCTTTATACCCGATCATTTCAATATTGCCATCAAGAACAAGCAGTTTTTTACTTTTATCAAAGGTTGCAGAAGATGCTTTGATCACAGAGTCTTCATAATAAACCACTACATTATCTTTTGCTGTAACTATGTTTTCAACAGAATCTATATGTTTTGCAGTGATTTCAATTTTACCTTTATCTGATGCAGCAGACACTATTTGCATTGCTACAATAATACATAAAAGTACAAAGGAGATATGTTTAGTCATTCACAACTACGCAGTTAGAAAGTTTATCATGCAGTGTTTGTTTCAGTGGTACAAAAAAAGCCATAAGAAAACCTAAATAAAAGAGTACTTCACTGGGAATTCTCACAGAAGCACGTAAAAATGCCTTCGAAAAATTCGGAATATTCCCTGTTTCTATATCTATCACTTTTATCTTCATGAGATACTTACCTAAAGTCATACCGTTCTGCCAAACGAAAACCGTATGATAAATAAGCTTGATAGCAAGTACAACCAAAAGGTTTTGGGCAAGAAAGGCATTGAGAGTCTCAAGTGCTGCTTCATCTACCACAGTGATATTTGCAAAAACTGTAGAAAATTGATCATAAAAAATAATGATAAAAAACAGAGAAATAACAATATCATCTATGACAAAAGCGGTAATTCTTTTTTGATTACTGGCAATAGACAAAGAAAGAGGTTCAGACATTTCTACTTCCTAAAGTGCTTGATATGCAATGTCCGTACGACACTGTTTACCAGCAAAATGTACTTGTCCCACTAACATATAAGCATATTGTTGTGCTTCTTTAATACTGTCACCGACACCTACACAAACCAATACTCTTCCACCAGCAGCATAAAGTTTTCCATCTTCACCACGTGTCACACCCGCATATGAGATATGTGCATTTTCACTGACCTCTTCATGATAGATATCATCAACAATGATTTCTGCAGGAGGAGTACTTTTGTATGGATAATCTTTACTTGCCATTACTACACCCACTGCATATTTGTCATGAAACTCTATATTCGCGTTTTTAAGATCACCTGTTGCTGCTTTATAGAACAGTTCAGATGCCGGAGACTTGAGCAGTGGCATCAACTCTTCACATTCAGGGTCACCAAAACGTACGTTATATTCAAGAATAATAGGCTCACCCTTAACTACCATCACACCAATAAAAAGTACACCTGTAAATGGCATACCTTCCGCTTCCATTCCCTTAAGCGTAGGTTCAATAACTCTCTCATCCAACTTACGATAAATCTCATCATTTACCAATGGAGTTGGTGCATATGCACCCATACCACCTGTATTTGGGCCTTCATCATTATTCAGTAATCTTTTATGGTCTTGTGCAGCTGGCAATACCACATAATCTTTTCCATCACAGATGGCAAATACAGAGAGTTCATAACCATCTAAGAACTCTTCAACAACGATACTTGTTCCAGCATCACCAAATGAGTTACCTGAGAGCATTTCACCCGCAGCTTTTTTTGCTTCATCGTGACTTTGCGCAATGATCACACCTTTACCACCACAAAGGCCATCTGCTTTAACCACGATAGGTGCATCAAGTGTCATAATGAAATCATATGCATCCTGAAGAGAGTCAGTTTCAATGTATTTTGCTGTAGGAACATTATGACGTGCAAGAAAGTTTTTCATAAATATTTTTGAACCTTCAAGTTGTGCAGCTTGAGCTGTAGGTCCAAAAATAGTAAGCCCTCTGGTCTTAAAGACATCAACAATACCATCAACCAATGGTGCTTCAGGACCAACAATAGTAAGTTCTACATCATTGGCTTCAACAAAATCAGCCAATGTAGAAAAATCACTGATATCAAGATTCTCACCTAATGTATCTGTTGCTCCATTACCTGGTGCAAAATAGATCTTCTCTACATTTTCATCTTTGTTCAATGCCAAACCAATAGAATATTCTCTACCACCTGTACCTATTATCAATACGTTCATAAAATTCTCCGAAAATTAAAAGTGTCATAACCAAAAAAGGGATGGATAGAAGTGATGAAAATTGTGCGTAGAGGATTTTTCAAAAGGCTTGAAAGTGAACGGATAGTTCATCGATAGCTTTTTGAAAAGTCCTATACGTGCAAATATCGTCACTAATAAATGCCCCGGGTGGGCGTTCTGCTTAAAGTCGGCCCTATATAGCCAACAGTGCAGGAGAGAGTCTCTCTTTAGGGGATGATTCCTCGTCGACCTAGTCAAACTCAAACGAAAACTTCCACACACCAAGAGACTACATGTCCCACTAAGATTAATGTTGGACCCCAAATACAGTCGTCGCACCACCTAGGTTAAATTTATTATAACCTATTTGGAGTTAGAAATGAGTAAAAGTTGCTTTGCTTTTATGACACATGCACTAATAAGTGGCTCATCAGCTACCTCAAAATGTGCATCTAAAGGTAAATGTTTTGATGTGGCTTCACCTATGACTACTGCCGTATAACTTTCATCCCATTCAAAATTCTTCAAAAAACAGTGTATGGTTGAAGGAGAGGTAAAGATAATAATTGCACCTTTGTTAGGTTTCTCTTTTTCCTCATAGCCAATACAGGAAGTTTCATAGATGATCTGTTCTTGTAGTACTATACCCGCTTTGGCTAAAAAGTTTTTTGAATCAAAAGAGACCTCTTTGGGTCGTAAATACAAAATATGTTTATCTTTAAAGAGTGTAATAATATCTTGATTTAATGTCTCTGCATAGAATGATTCTGGCTGATAAATCACTTCCCCTCCTAGAGATTCTATCTCTTTTGCCGTGGCTGAACCTATGGCCAAACAAGGGTATTTTTTCCATTCAGTGGTCAATGCCTCAGCACTTTTAACCGCCTGCTTGGATGTAAACATCAGTACATCACATTTTGAAAAATCTATCGTTACAGGAAGAAGTCTAAAATCTATCATAGGTAGATGTATCGTCCCTTCTTGGGGTAAAGGAGACAAAAGATAGATCAACCCATCATTCTTCATCATTATTCTTCTTTATCTGTATGGATCAAAGTCTTCCCATTCAACATCGCCTCATTCAGCTGCTCATCATCATAAGGGTCAAAATGCGGTGTAATGATCCATTTTTTATTTTTATCAAGTAGAAAGATCTTATCTTCTACCTGATCGGCAATCCGATGTGCTTCGAGTAATAACATATTGGGACGCAAGACCATATGAAACTCTACAAAATTGGTACTTCCATCCGTACGTGTTTTAAGCCAATGGTAACTTGTTACTTCAGGATGATTTGAAATAATTTCACTGATATTTGCTACCATATCTTCATCTAATGCACGGTCTATAAGTATCTCAACCCCCTCTTGTATGATCTCATACGCAGAGTAAATGATATAAAGTCCTATCCCTAAACCAAATATCGCATCAATAGCATCGATGCCTGTCATATATACCAGTCCCAATGCGACTAAGACGGCGGCATTACTCCACAAGTCTGTTTGATAATGTAATGCATCTGCTTTAATGACAAGATTGTCTGTCTCTTTGGCAACCTTCAATAGATACTTTACTAAAACATAAGTGATGATGATAGAAAACGTCATAGCTACGATCGAAGGTGTAAGAAGTGTCGTCGCAGATCCACTGTTTAATTTTTTAATCGCTTCATAAATGATGTAAATACCTGAAATGGTAATGATAGTACCTTCTATGACCGCTGCAATAGCCTGGATCTTACCTTTGCCATACTGATATTCTTCGTCTGGGTTTTCTTCTGATTTTTTAATCGCAAAAAAGTTAAATGCGGAAACCAACATATCCAAAAGTGAGTCTATAGCAGAAGCAAGTACTGCCACTGAACCACTTGCTACTCCCAAGACTAATTTTATGATCACCAAAAGTGTTGCAACGGAACTTGATACAAGTGTTGCTCGTTTTTGTGGTGACATTTTCATCTCTTCGCTCATATTCATAATCCTCTTCTTTCTTTTATCATTGTCATACCACTTACTATCAATAACCCTAATGATACTACAAAATAGAGTATAAGGAGTATCCATAATCCACGACTTATCACTTCCAAGAAAGGGAAGAAAAGTGTAATACGATATAGTATACCTAGTAAGACTGTATATTTCACCATATTGTGTAAACGTGTATAGAGCTTCACAATAGTTATTTCACTACAGTTTGCACACCTATTTTCAATCGCTTTTTGTTGATATTTATCTAAAAATGCATAGACAAACTTTAATACATACCGTGATAAAGTAATGATCAATGCTATGCGAATGATAACAAAAAATGCTTCTAACCAAAACCCCTCTGGTATCTTAGACCACCATTCAAAAAGAAGTGCCTTTAAGCTCATCCCTTCAGAAAGATAATAGCTACAAAAAGCCGTTGTACCGATCAGTCCGAGCCATAATAATACTTTAAGTAGAAAAAACAGATATTTTTTGGCTTTGGCTATTTTAATCTTATTCTTTTCATACGAAGAAGTGTTTTTCATCAAACTAAAGGCAAAATGGTAATGTATCTTGAGCATCATATATACTCCAACTACGGCAAAAAGAAGTAGTCCAAAGACAATTACTTCTTCGTAGAAATTTGGAGTATCCATATGTAAAGACCTAATAATTAAATAAAAAGTGATTTTAGCATAAGTTAGGTTTAACCATACGTGTCATGTTGATTTTTCCATACAAATAAAGATAAAATAAAATTTACTTTATGGCAAAACTTATGTTATAGTAGTGTTATAATTTTTAAATATACTCTATCTATTTTTAGGGAGTAACATTAAAGTGATGGGTACCAAAATGAATCATAAAGATAGTAAGATAGAAGAAGATAGTTTAGACCAAGCCATTGATAATGCCGACATATCATTTGAAGAGCGTCTTGCTTATGATAAAATGGTCTTTTACTATATTTCATTACCCATCATGCTTATCGGGAATCTTTTAGGTGCCCTTCTACTATCTGCCATACAATTAGAAAGTGTAGATCTCGATTCCATTGGTATCTGGCTTCTTGTCAGTTTTATTATGTTCCTCTATCGATTTTATCACTATTATCAGTTTAGAAATGAGAGTGAGGCCAATAAACTCAAAAATGCAGATCTATGGCTTGATAAATATTATACCAATACCCTGCTCAGTGGTATCGTCTGGGGGAGCAGTGCATTTTTACTCTTCCCTGAATCGGGACTTTTAAATCAGATGACCCTGCTTTTCTTTTTATTTGCCATTGGTTTTTCTGCCATGGGTATCCTGGCATCTAAAACTGATCTTCTGCTTACCTATGCTTTAGTTACCTATGCTCCTATTATCTTGCGTCTCTTTTTTATGGAAGATGAACTTTACAGTATGATCGCATTTATTATTCTTGCTCTGATGCTCATCATGATACTCACCGCAAACTATTATGGAAAAGTGATCAATAATGCATTGAACAATCGTCAACACTTCATGACCATCAAACATTCACATGAAAAACTCAAGGAACGTTTCTTCTCCCTGTTCGAACGTGCCCCTGTAGGTATCTATTATTATAATACTTCTTTGGAACTTCAAGATGTCAATATGCATTTTATGCAAATGAATAAGGAAAAAGACAAAGAAGCCCTACTCAATACCAACTTAAATCACCTTTCAAATTCGCAAGTGATCAATGCACATAATGAGATATTTAAAGGCAAAACAGGTAATTATCGTGGTCCTTTCGAAGTCCTTAACTCTAACCAGAGTCTCTATGTGAATCTTTCAACCGTACCTATGCTTGATGCGAAAGGCAACGTTGCCGGAGGTATCACTATTATCGATGATATTACTAGTGAGGTCACTGCAAAAGAAGCAGTATTGAGAAATGCCTATTATGATATGCTTACAAACATTCCAAATCGTACACTCTTTTTAGACAAACTAAAAGCTTTTCTTACCAATACAAATCAAAATAATGTATATGCTGCTTTACTTTTTCTCGATATCGATCACTTTAAAAAAGTCAATGAAACCTATGGACATGATATGGGGGACCATCTGCTTAAACAAGTAGTTCAAAGGATTGATGAGTGTATAAATAGCCATGATATATTTGCACGTATCACTGGTAATAAATTTGCTATTCTCATTCCTTCTTTAGATGGTGATAAAACACTTTCAAAAGAGATGATACTAAATTATATAAGTACGATTCAAGATAAATTTGTCCCGCCTTTTCTTGTTTCAGGAGATGAACAGCATTTAAGTTTCACTACTGGTGTCGTGATGTTCAATAATAATACAGTGTCTGCTTATGAT